>JAIRXO010000053.1 GCA_031268255.1 Spirochaetaceae bacterium | reverse complement strand
GTAAAACTTCCTCCCTGTATCTATTCGCCCCTTTATTCGCCGTCTTCCTTCTTTGGTAAATACCCGAATATTGCGTTAAAAAGAAATTGCCCGTATAGTATATCCAAGGAACAGCGATGCGGGTTACAAGACTGATTTTATTTTCCGCCCTTACGGCGTTTTTTGGAGGCTGCGGGCTGCAAGGCGCCGCCCACAGGCCGGCGGAAACGCCGGACAGGACAAGGCGGGAAATTTCAATTTATATTACCAATGATGTTCATTTTCTCGCCCCTTCCCTGCATGATTCGGGACAGCGTTACAGGAACCTTATTTCCGGCTCAGACGGAAAAAACATCGAGGCCCTGCCGGTCCTGCTTGAAGCCTTGAGCATGACGATTGGGGCGGAAAAGCCTGATATACTGCTCGTCAACGGTGATTTGACTTTTAACGGAGAACGGGAGAGCCACAGGAGTCTTGCCAGGTATTTTGAAGAACTTGAAAAAACCGGAACCCAGGTCTTTGTGCTTCCGGGAAACCATGATATTGCCAATCCCTTTGCCAGAAGTTTTTTTGGCAATGAGGTCCGCGTTGCCCCTTCGGTAAACCCCGGAGAGTTTGCCTCCATATACCGGAATTTCGGCTTTGCCGGGGCCCTGTCCAGGGACCGCGCCAGCCTGAGCTATGTTGCCGAACCCTTTCCGGGACTGCGGCTTCTCATGCTGGATAGCTGCAAATACAAAAACAACAAGGCCCTTGGTTTTCCTGAACTTGGCGGGGCGTTTTCTGAGGCAACGCGGAAATGGATACGGGGCGAGGCCCGAAAAGCGAGGCGGGACGGGGCCTTGTTTGTGGTCAGCATGCATCACAACGCCATGGATCACCACCCCCTTATCAACGAAGGCTTTACGATAGATGACGATGAAAGTTTTCAGGACCTTTTGGCCGAAGAAGGCATACAGTTTGTATTGAGCGGCCATATTCATGCCCAGGAAATCAGCATGCGGCAGAGAGATGCCGGCACAGTGTACGACATAGCCACAAGCTCCCTGGCTGTATATCCCCACCAGACAGGAGTCCTGAGCGCCGTACCGGACGGCCCCTTGTCCGGGGAATGGCGTTATGCGGTAAAACCCCCTGATGTTGAAACCTGGGCCAGGGCCGCAGACTCAGCCGACGAGGGCTTTCAAAATTTCAACCAGTACTCAAAGGATTATTTTACCCGGATTTCGGGAAACATGGCCAGGCGGCGTCTGGATACTTCGGCCCTCAGCGACGGGGAAATGGACGCGCTTGGCAGACTCATGGGCCTCCTTAACAGCCGGTATTTTTCGGGAACCAGTTATCTCAACGCCCAGGATATTCCCGATTCTCCTGAGTACAGGCTGTTACAGGAACATGATTATGAATTTCTTTCCTCCTATGTAAAAACCATTATGGAGGACAGGCCGCCCCGCGATACGGAGTTGACGATTCCGTTTCCAGGGGAATGATCACATTCTTATTCTGTACGCAATGTCAAAAAAGAAGGAATTGAATAGTTTAAGGTAATCGCTGGAGACCTGTATGTAATCAAGGAGGAGGATGCTGTTGCGGTGGCGCACTCCTGTTCCGAGGGACAGGAAGTGGCGGCTGTAGTTTTTAAAAACCAGTATATCCGTGCCGGTCCTGATATTTCCAATATAGGTAAAATGGTTCAGGGTAATATTTGAGAGGCTTATGCCCGCGTTGACGGTAATGCTTAATATATCCTTAAAGGGGTATATGGTTATGCCCAGGGCCATGTAGACATCAAAAAGGTTCGCGTTAAGGGGTAGCTGGATGAGCATGCTCTGATGGAGAAACCAGTACTCAGACTGGGTGAGCAGTCCCAGGTCATAGGGCGTAAGACACAGCGTCGAGCCGTCCCCGGAAAACGCATGGTCATAGGAAGCCGAAAAGTTGGCGAAAAATCCCCTGCTCCGCATGGTCTGGGCGGAGAGAAGGGGGCCGGTACAGAGGACTAAGGCAAGCATCAAAAAAAGGAATGGCTTTTTAATAGTGAACCTCCTCCTGAGGGTAGTCGATACCCAGTATATTTTCGAGCCTGAAGGTGAGGAGCAGGGCAGAGAGTTCTTCCCTAAAAAGTTCGATACGGTTTGTGTACCAGGCAAGTTCATGGGCGAGAAAGGTCCGCTCCTCACCGTAGCCCGCCTCCCAGGTGTTTTTTGCCTGCTCCTTCCTGACCTGTTCAGCTTCGACCTTGAGGCCGAGGTATTCCTGCCTGAGACGGGAAACATCAAGTTCGTTGAGGGTGT
This sequence comes from Spirochaetaceae bacterium, assembly GCA_031268255.1. Classification (GTDB taxonomy): domain Bacteria; phylum Spirochaetota; class Spirochaetia; order Treponematales; family Breznakiellaceae; genus JAIRTD01. Next base: position 4,791 of record JAIRXO010000053.1, on the reverse strand, counting down.
TTTCAAGATATTCCTCAAGATCAAGGCGGCCCTGGCCGGCGTCAAGGCGGGCCTGGACAGCTTCTTCTTCTTTCTGCTGTATGCCGCTTTTCATGGCGCCGCCGTCAAAGAGGAGGGCCCTGATGCCGAGGGTAAGGGTAAGGTTGACCTCGTTCTCCGTATTCCAGCCGCTTTGGATAAAGGGAAAGCGTGAGCCCGAATAGTTGAGTTCCGCGAAAAGGCCAAGCTCAGGTTTTCCCAAAGACTGCCCCCTGGCGGCATCAAAAAGTTTTTCCCTGGCCTGAGCCTGCAGTTCAAGGAGTTTGAGCGAATCATTATCCTGAGAGAGACGCGAAAGAAGGGCCGGCCTGTCCTCTCCGGTATAACTCCGGCGGCTGTTCTCTCCGCCGTTAGACGCAATGGCTGGCGGAAGCTCAATGTCATCAAAGACAAGATCGGCTATGCCGGTAAGGTTTCGCAGGGCAAGGAGGGTTCTTGCGGACTGTTCCCTGCTCTCGTAACCGGCGAGATTCACCTCGGCGGCAAGGAGCCGGGCTTCAAGCAGATCGGTATTGAGTATGAAACCCGAGGCGTAACTTTCTTCGGAAAGAAAAATGAGCCTTCGGGCCTTGAGTTCCTGTTCGGAAATAATTGTTCTGATTTCGTCAAGAACGGCAAGGGCGGCAAGGTGGCTGTCAATGGCGGTACAGAGATTGCGTTCTTCCATGACCTGGCCTATGAGGCCCGCCTGGTATCCCAGGCTGGCGGCTTCTATTGAGTATTGAATTCTTCCCCAGGTAAAAACAGGCTGTTCCAGGGTAAGGCCGAATTTATAATGGGTCTTTTCGCTCAGGGAGAATCTCATGTCGTCTGGCGGCAGGGGAGGCACCAGAGGCGGTATGCCGGGAAACAGGGAACCGGCTTCAACCTTGAGTCCCGGAGGATTGGTGAGGTAACTTAAATCAGACGCGGCGCGCAGCGTAGGAAACCGCGCCGCCTGTGCCCCGGCGAGGGCCGCCCTGGTTTCGCGGCTCCTGCTTTGCGCCGCAAGATACGCGCTGCTGAAATTTCTGGCAGCCGCTATGAGACTTGAGCGGTTCCATTTTTTTGCCGGCCCCGCGTCATCCTGGCCCAGGACTGTATGCGCGGCAAGGGCCAACAAAAATACCGCAGAGACGCGGTATTTCCAGCGAAACTTCCCGGAAAAAAAAGTAAATAAAATAGTCATATTGTTAAATATCATCAACTCCACTACTATTATAGTTATCATTGATAAAAAGGAGAAGGGGTAACTGATGAATTCAGGTAAACATGCTTTCAGGATAGCCGCTTTTGCTGTTTTGGGGATTATGTGTGCGGCAGTTCTTATTTTTGTTCTTTTTAGGCAAGGAGAAAAAAGCGAACCCTTTCTGGCCCCGGTCATTACTGTTCAGCCCGCGCGGGGGCGGCTCGAAAAAACCATACGGATTTCCAGCCAGGTTGAAACCGGCAGGCTCATCACCGTGGTTTCCCGCACCGGCGGGACCCTTATTCTTCTTGACGCTCAACCGGGAAAAAAAGTTTCCGAAAATGAAATTATCGCCCAGGTTGATTCCGCCCCCTATGATCTTGCCTACCTCCAGGCCCAGTCGGCTTTTTTTACCGCCCGTTCAACCTACGAAAGGGTAAGCGTTCTCTACAACAATCAGGCTACCACAAGGCAGAATTACGAGGAAGTCCGTACCACCTATGAGGCTGCCAGGGCCCAGTACGAACTGGCCCGGCTCAACCTTGATTATACCAAGGTGCGTTCTCCCATTGACGGTGTTGTTCTCATAAAGCACAGTACCGAAGGGGGCCTCGTGGATTCCGGCACTCCCCTTGTTACCCTGGGCGACCTTGACGATATCAGGATAAAGGTGGCCGTTCCCGAACTGCACTACAGGCTGTTCGCCGAAACCTGGGAGACCATGCCGGTAAGCATGACCGTACCCGCCCTGGGTGATGATGAAACCGAAAGTTTTGTTCTTGAACCGGTAAGCCTTGCTCCCTATGTATCGCCTGAGAACAGGAGTTTTCTCGTTGAGTACCGGGTTCCCGGCGGGGCCGAACAGTCCCTGAGGCCCGGCATGTTTGTCAATGTGTCTTTTGTGATAGAACGCAGGGAAAACGTATACTATCTTCCTTTTAGGGTCGCGTCGTCAGGAAACCGGCTCTGGTATGCCGGAAAGGACGGCAGGGCCGGGTATATCGAGTTTGCCCCCGAATTTTTCAACGATGATTTTTTCCAGATTCCCGAAGAACTGGGGGACAGAACCTTTATCATCGAAGGCCAGCATTTTCTTACCGCCGGTCAGGAGCTTACGATACTTGTCCCTGACAGCAACTCCACGGGGTATAAATGAAGATAGCGGATTACGCGATCAGGCATCCCAAAGTCATACTCATGCTGCTCATCGTGCTTCTGGTATTCGGTATTCTTTCCGCCCTGACCCTGAGACGCAGCCTTATCGCCGAGATGGCCATGCCCACCGTGGCGGTGGTAACTACCTGGCCGGGAGTCGGGCCTGAGGATATTGAAGAAGAAATAACCAAGCCCCTGGAAGATGTGCTTGGCACTCTACAGGGCTTAAAGCGCATGACCTCGATATCGCGTAACTCTGTTTCCATCATTGAGCTTGAATTAAACTACGGCGAAAAAACTGACCAGCGCACGCCTGAGATACGGGAAAAAATCAACAGCGCCATGGTGAACCTCCCCGGCGATCTTAGTTCGCCGCCTACCATTGCCCAGTACAGTTCGGCCAATCTTCCCATCATGACCATCATCGTAGAAGGGGAAGGAAGCAGAAGCGAGCTTTCCGATTACTGCCGCGACGAACTCATTCCCGCCCTGTCCCATATTCCCGGCGTTGCCCAGGTAACCATGAAGGGGGACAGCCGTGATATAGTAGAAATCACCGCCGATCTTGATCTCCTCAAGGCTGTGCAGCTTTCGCTCCTTGATGTGGCCTCAACCGTGCCGGTCTCCAACCTCACCATACCCGGCGGCGACGGAATCTACCATGACTATAACCTCAACATACGCACCGAGGGCCGTTATGCTTCCATCGGGGACATTGAGGAACAGGCCCTCTCGTACAGGGACGGCAAGTATATCAGAATCAAGGATGTGGCAAAAATCGGGATAAAGGAGGACAGGAGGAATAACTACGTCATCACCGGCGGCAGGGATTCTCTTGCCCTTTCCATACTCAAACAGGAGGACGGGGACAGTCTCGCCATAAGCAGGGAAGTACGCCGCATACTCGGCGCGGTAGAAAAAGACTACGCCGGGGGCCTGGGCTTTTCCTATATAAAAGACGACGCGGACAATATTTCCTTCTCGATGAATTCCGTTATCAGCTCGGCAATCATGGGCGCGCTTCTGGCGATACTGATACTCTTTGTTTTTCTCCACAACCGCAACACTACGCTGATGGTAGGCTTTTCGATTCCCCTGTCGGTACTCTTTGCCCTTGTCGGACTTAAAGTGAAAGGATCAAGCCTTGATCTGGTAACCCTCGGAGGACTCACCGCCGCCATAGGCATGGTAGTAGACGCGTCAATAGTAATACTGGAAATGATACAGCGCCATTTTGATTCGGGCCTCAGCGCCACAGAGGCCGCCTCCAAAGGAACAGGCGAAGTCGGCGGCGCGGTTGTCGCGTCTACGGCCACGACCCTGGTCGCTTTTTTCCCCATATTGTTTCTTTCCGGTCTTGCCGGAATCATACTCAAGGATGTTGCCTGGACCATCATCTTCGCCCTGTTCAGCTCGCTCGTTGTGGCCATAGTCGTGATTCCCTTTCTCTGCGGCCTCTTTCTCCGCAAGGAAAGCCAGCGGGGTTTTGGTATGCGCATTACCCGTCCGGTTGAGAAGGGCCTTAGCCGCCTTACCTCACTGTACGAGAAATTTCTTAAAAGCGCCCTTGCCAATCGTAAATCATTTCTGGCCGGGACAGTGCTGCTTCTTGTTGTAAGTGTTTTTTCCCTCAGGCTTTTGGGTTTTGAATTCCTCGCCCAGACCGATATGGCCGAGATTGAAGTGGGTGTTGAGACCCCCGGCGGCTATACCCTTGAGATGACCAGGGACAAGGTGCTGCTCCTGGAAAAGACCATCAGGGAACTTTTGCCCGGTGAGTTTGCCGATTCTTATTTTGTGGTTGGCGAGAGCGGCGCCTTTACCTCGGGGAACGAGAAGAACAGGGCCTACGGAACCCTCAAACTGACCAGGGTCCGGGACAGAAAGCGCCATGTAACGGCCATAGTCAATGATCTCCAGTACCGCGTGGCCCGCATGATTCCAGACCTCAAGGCTGATTTCTCCAACGGCGGCCTTTCCAACCTGCTCTCCCTGGCAACAGGAGGCGAGGGCCTTGTAATCAATGTGTACGGCAACAGCATGGATACGGTAATAAACGGCGCGGAACAAATCAGGCGCTATCTGCTCCTTGACCCCAATGTTTCCGGCGTTGATCTTGACATACGCTTTGACCAGCAGGAAATGAGCGCCCGTCTTATTCACCAGAACCTGAGCCTTCTCGGTCTTTCTTCCCGCGAGGCCGCCATGATGAACCGCATCATCTTTAACGGCGTCAACCTTGGAACCTTTTATTCCCGTGACGGCACGAATTATCCCATAGAACTCAGGACTTCCCTCAGTGGGGGCAGGGTTCCCCAGGATATACTGTATTCGCTGGGCCTTAACACGCCGCAGGGCGCCCAGGTGTCGTTTGCCAATTTTGCCGAACTTGAAACCGGATCGGCCCTCTCCCAGATCAACCACCGCAA
>JAIRXO010000050.1 GCA_031268255.1 Spirochaetaceae bacterium | reverse complement strand
TGTGTTGGTGTTACCCATTCTAACCGCCCTGAAGGGCGGGGTATTAGACCCCACTGCGAATAAAACCCTCCACTATTCCCAGGGGAAGGCCGCGCCGCTTTCCACCCAGTCAACATACTGAACCGCGGTGCGGGGGGAACGGCCATTAAACCATTTCTCCCAGCGGAGGGCGCTGCCGCAAAAATCTTCGCGGGAAGTTGTTCCGGGTCCTATGAGGCCGCGCTTTTCGCCAAGGAAACAGGCTATCGAGATGTACTCTTCCTGGCTGGGCGACATAAACACGAGCGTTACGCCAAAGCGGTCGGAAAGGGAGAACTGTTCCTGTATGGCGTCAAAGGACCGTATTTCCGAGGTGGAAATATTCTGCCTGTCGGCCAGGCGTTCCTTTACCAGATGCCGCCTGTTGCTGGTGGCGTAAATAATCACGTTTTTCGGCCTGCCGGAAGCGCCGCCCTCAAGGAGGGCCTTGAGGCTGGTAAAGGATCCGTCGGCTTCCTCAAAGGAAAGGTCGTCAATAAAAAGCACAAAACGCAGGGACCGGGACGCGAGGGTCTCCATGACTTCCGCAATCCGCAAAAGGTCTTTTTTCCGCAGTTCCACAAGGCGCAGTCCCTTATCCGCGTATTCGGCGCACACGGCCTTTACCGTGGCGGATTTTCCGGTGCCCCGGTCGCCGTAGAGGAGCAGGTTGTTGGCGGGCCTGCCTGAGACAAACGCTTCGGTATTGGCAATGACCACCTCGCGCTGATCCCCGTATTCATAGAGGTCGCCAAGGCGCACCGGATCAGGATGACGCACCGGCAGGAGCCTACCGTCCCAGTACAGGGACGCATGGCGGCCCGGAAGACCGGCGCCGTTTTTCCGCAGATACCCCGCAAAGGCCGAAAGCGATTCTTCCCAGTCTTTTTCTTTGGGGAATATTTTGAGCATTGTTTTTTCGCGCTGGGATTTTTTCCCGCCGCCGGAACCGAGATAGAGGCCGTCGTTCCGCGCCGTGTTGCCCGCGTCCTCAAGGCCGGCGGCGGCCAGAAGCTCGGCTACCCTGCCCGCCAGGACTTCAAGGTCAAGGCCGGCAAGTACTCCCAGGCGGTGGAGGTCCATGTGGGCGGCGCCGCACAGGCCCCCGTCCAGTTCTTTAAGTTCCGCCGCCTCGGCGGCGCGGGTAAAGGGGTTGTCATCGCCAAGGGCGAGAAAAGCTATCTTCGCGTACCATTCGGAGGCGGAAGCGTCGCTATGAAAGGCCCTGACAAATCCCGCCCATTCATCAAGAAGAAGAAGCAGGTCGGTAGAAAAGAGTTCGCTTGAAACACGGTGGAGCATCCTCAAAAGTTCTCCAAACCGCTTGAGGAGCCGGGTTTTTTTCAACCTTGAAAATACCGTAAGCCCCTCAAGACAGGCAAGGAGAGAAAATGGAAGGTCCTCATCAGCCATGACAGCTCTCCACGTTCACACCGGCCTTTCAGCCGGCGGCGGCAGTCACAGGCGTTTCTTCTCCGGCATCTTTTTCCGCAAAGATTTCATCCTGGAGTATTTTGATTATCTTTGTGGGACATTTTTCGTTACAGGTTCCGCAGGAAGTACATTTGGCGTAATCCACCTGGGGTATGCCGTTCTCGATGACGATGCACTGCTCGGGGCAGTTTTTTACGCAGATTCCGCATTTGATGCAGCCTACCTTGCAGGTTTTCCGTATCATGGCCCGCAGGGGGTTTCTGTTGGAACAGCCAACCACGGCGCCCTTCCTGTCCCGGGGAACTTCCCTTATAAGCTGCTGGGGGCACTCGGCGATACATTTTTTACAGCCCGTACACGCGTCATAGTCAACATGGGGAAGCCCGTCGTCACCCATGTGTATGGCGTCAAAGGGACAGACCGCGGTACAGTCTCCAAAGCCCAGGCAGCCCCAGGAACAGAGCTTGGTTCCCCCGGCGGAGAGCTTGGCCCCCCGGCAGCTCGGTATACCTGCATACAGGCCCTTGAGGGGCGCGATATCTTTGGAACCCCCGCAGGCCACTACGGCGACCACGGGTTTTAGCTCGGCGCTTACACCCATAAGGGCGGAAAGTTTTGAAGCCGTACCCTGCCCCCCCGGGGCGCAGCGGGTGATCTCAACGCCCCCGCCGGCTATGGCCGCAGCGTAGCCGTCACAGCCGGGGTATCCGCATGCGCCGCAGTTTACACCCGGAAGCATCTCCCTGATCTGGCTTATGCGGGGGTCGGTTTCAACATAAAAGAATTTCTTGAAAAATCCCAAAGCTGTCCCCAGCACAAAGGCAAGGACAGCGGCAAAAAGGGCGGTCAACAGTACTATATTCATATTGCTCCTCTCATTTTACAAGGCCCGCAAAGCCCATGAAGGCTATGGATAAAAGGGAAGCCGAAAGGAAAAGTATCGGCGTTCCTTTCAGAAACGAAGGAATAGGGCTTAACCTGATGCGCCTCCGTATACCTGCCAGAAGCAGCATGGAAAGAAGGAAACCCATGGCAACCCCTATGGCGTACACTATGGCTTCGAGAAAATTGTACCGCTTGCTCAGGGCGTCAAACGTTACCGCCAGTATCGCGCAGTTAGTCGTTATGAGGGCAAAGTAAATGCCCATTGCCGCGTAGAGGGACGGAGACGTTTTTTTAAGGTAGAATTCCAGAAGCTGCACCAGGGCGGCTATGACCAGAATAAATACCAGTATCTGGAGGAATTCCAGGCCCCGGGGCAGAAGGAGATAGGTGTAGATGGGCCAGGTAACCGCCGTGGCAAGCACGGTAACAAATGTAACGGCCATCCCCATGCCTATGGATTTATCCTCGTCGGTACTCATTCCTATAAAAGGACAGAGGGCGATAAAACGCATGAGCACCACATTGTCTATCAGAAACGCCGAAATAAATATTGAAATATACCTCACCTTATTCCTCCGATGCACTCTTGAGGCGCGACTTTAGATAGAGGCCAAAGGCCATGACACAGGCGAACACGAAAAAGCCGCCCGGCGAAAAAACAAAAAAGAGTATTGGCGTATAAGTTTCGGGCATCACCCGTATGTCGAACCAGGTCCCGTTGCCCAAAATTTCCCGTATGCTGGAAATGGCCAGCAATACCCAGGTATAGCCCAGACCCATGCCCAGGGCGTCAGGTATCACTTCCACGAGGGGCTTTCTTGACGCAAAGCCTTCGACCCGGCCCATGATGATGCAGTTTACCACGATGAGGGGGATAAAGACCCCCATGGCCGCCGACAGATCGGGGAAGTAGGCCTTGAGCACATAATCAATTACCGTGGTAAAGGCCGCGATAACAATGATGAATACCGGAATGCGTATTGATTCGGGAATGAGCCGGCGGAAAATGCTGATGACCACTTCGGACATGAGCAGTACAAAGGTCATGGAAAGCCCCATGCCGATTCCGTTGGTCACGCTGGTGGTAACCGCCAGGGAAGAACACAGGCCTATCATAAGCACCAGGAGGGGATTCTCCCGAATCAGGCCGTTAAGAAAAATTCGAAAGAGTTTCATTTTGATCCTCCCTGGGCGGAAAGCCAGGCCGCCGCGTCCCGGGCCGATGTCCTTACAATCAAGGACACGGCCCTGCTGGTGATGGTGGCGGCGGTAATGGCGGCCACATCGGCCTTGGGTTCAAAGGCGTCGCTTGCCGCCTTTCCAGAAAACTGCCCGTAAAAGGTGAGGCCGGAAGCCCGGTCCACAAAGTACCTCGGGGAGGAGGCATTGGCGCCCAGCCCCGGAGTATCCGAGATTGAAAGTATCTTGACGCCGCTGACTTTTCCGTCAACCCCGGTTCCCACAAGGACGGATGCCGGTCCCCCGTAACTTGGCCCTGAGGAACTCAATGCGGCGCCGATGAGGACACCCCCCCTGCGCACCGCGTACTGGCTGTCAAAACCAACCGACGCATCGGAACTTGCGATGGTCCCGCTTATGTCCTCAAAGCTGTCGCCGTCAGGGAAAAGCTCTTTCAGGGCCGCCTCCAGCGCGGCCTGTTCGCGCCAGGCTATGGTATCCTTGGTTCCGGCATACACAAAGGCAAGACCCACACAGGCCGCGGTGGCGTAGAGGGCCAGCACAAGGCCGAGTTTCAGCATCTGTTTCATTTGGCGCCTCCGCTTTGCGCCCCGGCTTTCGCGGGGGCTTTTTTGGGAACAAAACCGTACTTCTTCTGTATCAGCCTGTTAAGGAATGGAGTTACGGCGTTCATGATCAATATGGCGTAGGTAACTCCCTCCGGGTAGTTGCCCCATTTCCGTATCAGTACGGTAATGATGCCGGCCCCAAGACCGAAGATATATTTGCCGTTAGCCGTAAGAGGCCCCGACACATAATCGGTGGCCATGAACACCGCCCCGAAAAGCACGCCGCCGCCCAGCAGGGCAAAGAGGGGGTCATCCCCAAAAAGAAAGGAGAACAGGGCGGTAGAGGCAAGCATGGCGCAGGGCGCCCTGAAATCAATCGTCTGCGTAATGAGGAGAAAGGCCAGGCCGGCAAGGATGAGCAGTATTGAGGACTCACCGATACAGCCGCCCCGGAACCCCAGGAACATGGTCCTGATAATGTCTCCGTATCCCCCTCCCGCGGCAAGCCCTGACGCGGCAAGATCGTTTCCAACATCGGCGACAGAGCCCCCCATTTTGAGTATGTTGAGCGGCGTAACGGTACTCACCGCGTCGGTAAGGGCCGCGCCGAATTCCACCGGCCTGTGCCAGGCGGTAATGGCCGCGGGAAAACTCATTAAAAGAAAAGCCCTGCCTATGAGGGCGGGGTTAAAGACATTGGCCCCCAGCCCGCCGAAAAATTCCTTGGCCGCCACTATGGCAAAAGCCGAACCCAGGGCAGTCATCCACAGGGGCGTAGAAGGCGGCAGTATCAGCGCGAGCAGCAGCCCTGTTACCACGGCGGAGAGATCGCCTACCCGTATGTCCTGCCCGATGATTCTTCTGAACAGCGCCTCGGCGGCCACTGCCGACGCCACGCCGGTCAGCACGGTAAGCAGCGCCGGCAGTCCGAATAACACTATGCCGAATACCGTAACCGGCGCCAGCGAAATAAGTACAAAAAGCATAAGCCGCCTGGTGCTGACAGGCGAGCTGTAATGAGGGCTTGACGCAAGATATACGAGCCCTTCCTGTTGTGCCATAAAAACTCCTTACTTTGCTGCCGGTTTTGGCTGCGCGGCTTGAATATTCCTGTAACGCTGCTTTCCGACGCGGAAACGCTGGACCAGCTTAATCCTCGCGGGACACACATAGGAACAGCATCCGCATTCAATGCAGTCAATCAGGCCCGTCCTCAACGCCTCGTCAAAATCCCCGGACTCAAGAGACTCGTTTATCAGCACCGGGGTAAGATGGCAGGGGCAGTTCCGTATGCAGCGGCCGCAGCGTATACAGTACGCTTCGTCAAAGGCCTTTAGTTCATTCTCATCCATAAGCACTACGCCGGATGTATTCTTCTGAACCGGAATAAGCGCCGTGGAAACGGCGACACCCATCATGGGTCCGCCAAAAATAATTTTTTTAAGCCCGCTGTAATCAATATCAATAAAAGACTGGGGAAGATCGCCTATCAAAGTCCCTATGGGGGCTATGATATTTTTGGGAGTCCTGCACGCCCCGCCGGTTATCGTAAGGCTCCGTTCAATAAGGGGCTTGCCCAGCTCGAAAGCCTCGGCAATGGCGGCGAGGGTTCCCACATTCTGCACTACGCAGCCCACGTCCATGGGAAGCCCCCCTGAGGGAACTTCCCTGCCTGTAAGCGCGGTGATGAGGAATTTTTCCCCGCCCTGGGGGTACTTTGTTTTAAGGAGCTGAACAACAAGCTCTCCCTTGGGAAGCGCGGCCCGCGCCGCCGCTTCCAGGACAGGCTTGAGATGAGCCTTGTTATCCTCGAGGCCGATTATGCCCCTGGACACGCCGGTAATGTGCATAACCGCCGCCAGACCCCGGGCAAAAAGTTCCGCCCTTTCGCTCATGAGCCATTCATCGGTGGTAAGATAGGGCTCACATTCGGCGGCGTTGGCGATGACAAAATCAATGGGTTTATGGGGAGGAGGGTTGAGCTTTACATGAACCGGAAAACCGGCGCCGCCCATGCCCACAATGCCCGCTTCCCTGATACGGGTAAGGGCATCCTCTTTTGAACACCCGTACACGTCAAGAGGCGGCATAAAATCATCGTCCGGGACCCCTGGTCCGCCGCCGTCCGGGGCCTCAATCACAATACACGGTCCTTCAAGATTGTTGGACTGGATCCTTGGTTCAATTTTTTTGACCACGCCCGAAATTGGCGCGTGGACCGGAACGGTCATGGGGCCCGAAGCATCGGCTATCTTCTGACCCCGCCGCACCGTGTCACCTACAGCGACGAGGCTTTGGTTCGGCGCACCGAAATGCTGGTTTACCGGAACGACCGCCTGTTTAAGCGCGGGAACCGTTTCGGCGGATTTTCCCTCCGTCGGTTCTTTTTGTTCAGGTACATGCAACCCCCGTCGGAATGTCTTGGTCGGCATTTTTCACCTCACTGTACTGATTTGGGTTTCGTCTTTATATCCTATTCCTTTATAATTTATGAGTCAAGTAAATCAGCGCCGTGAAAAAAATTTAAATTTATTTAGGGGAAAAAATATTGAATCAATTTCAATTTGAAATTAATCAAAAAAACACAAAAAACAGTAATGTTAGTTTGGTATAACACAAGCGCGCCATGCACTCAGGCGGCGGTACTGTTACGATTGCAGTTCCGAAAGGGGAATGAGTTTGGGCTCTTTCTCGTCGCCTTCAATTTTGGAGAGTTCTTCCATGAGTTCCCTGCCCCGTTTTGAAAGTTTGGCCGGTATCTGTACCATAAGTTTGATGTGGAGATTTCCCCGCCTGCCCGAAGAGGGAACCCCTTCGTCGCGGATGCGGAGCATCTTGCCGTTTTGTATGCCGGAAGGAATTTTTATTTTGATGGTTTTTCCTTCAAGAGTTTGAATTTGAATCTCCGCGCCCAGGGCGGCCTGGGTTATGGATATGGGAACGGCGCAGTAAAGATCAAGGCCGTCCCGTTCAAAAAATTCGTGGGGCTTTACCCGTATAAACACATACAGGTCCCCCGGAGGCCCGCCGTTGGGGCCGGCGTCTCCCTGCTTGCGGATCACCACCCGCTTGCCGTTTTCCATGCCGGCGGGAATGGTTACCATAATCTTCTGCCGTTTTTTTCGTGTGCCCGAACCGCCGCATTCAGGACAGGGATGTTCAATCACATAGCCTTCGCCGCCGCAGGTAGAACAGGGGGTCGAGATGGAAAAGAAACCCTGGCTGCGCCGTATCTGGCCGGTGCCCTGGCAGGAAGGACACACCTTGCGCCCTCCTGTTCCGTTGGAAGCCCCCGAACCGTTACAGGAGGCGCAGGCCTCATTGCGGCTGTACTGGATTTCTACCTTGGAACCGAATACCGCGTCCTTAAAGGGAATCTCAATGTCATAGCGGAGATTGTCGCCCTGGCGGACAGCACCCTGGCCCGAAGCCCTGCGGGAGGAGCCGCCAAAAAAGGTGTCAAATATACCTGAGAAATCCCCGCCGAATATATCCTCAAAACCGTGGAAGGCGGACGCAAAGTCCTGGGCATTGCCCGGCCCCATGCCTTCAACCCCGGCAAAGCCGAACTGGTCATAGGCGGAACGTTTGCTGTCGTCGGAAAGAATCTCGTAGGCTTCGGTAGCCGCCTTGAATTTTTCCTCGGCTTCCTTGTTGCCCGGATTCTTGTCAGGATGGTACTGAATCGCAAGACGCCGGTAGGCTTTTTTTATGTCGTCCTTGGATGCGTTTTTAGGCACATTCAAGACATCGTAGTAGTCACGCTTCGCCACACCGGCATCCTTACCAGAAATTACTTTTTGTCGTCGTCAACGACTTCGTAGTCAACATCCTCGGCGCTCTTTGTATTGGCGTCCTGCGAGGGGCCTGAGTTCCCTCCGTCCTGCTGGCCCGGACCGGCCTGCTGCTTGGCGTAGACCTCTTCGGCTATCTTGTACGAAACCTGCTTGAGCGCCTCGGTTTTGCTTTTGACGGCCTCGGTATCGCCTGATTCCAGAGCCTGCTTTAACTGGGCAATGGCTTCTTCGGCCTTTGCCTTGTCGGCGGCATTGACCTTGTCGCCAAGGTCCTTGATGTTCTTCTCGGTGCCGTAGATCATGGTATCCGCCTCATTGCGGGCCTCGGCCTTTTCCTTTTCTTTTTTGTCCTCCTCGGCATGAAGCTCGGCTTCCTTGACCATGCGGTCTATGTCCTGGTCATTTAAACCCGAAGAACTTTCTATGCGTATCTTCTGTTCCTTGCCGGTGCCCAAATCCTTGGCCGACACATGAACAATGCCGTTGGCGTCAATATCAAAGGTAACTTCGATCTGGGGCACTCCCCTGGGCGCCGGAGGTATGCCCACAAGGTCAAAGCGGCCCAGGGTGCGGTTCTGGTTTGCCATCTCACGCTCGCCCTGAAGCACCTGTATGGAAACCGCAGTCTGGCCGTCGGCGGCGGTGGAAAAAATCTGACTCTTCCGGGTGGGAATCGTGGTGTTCCGGGGAATGAGCCTGGTCATGACTCCGCCCAAAGTTTCAATCCCCAGGGAAAGGGGTGTTACGTCGAGAAGGAGCACATCCTTGACATCGCCGCCGAGTATCCCGCCCTGTATGGCGGCGCCTATGGCCACCGCTTCGTCGGGGTTGACTCCCTTGTTCGGTTCCTTCTTGAAAAGGTCCTTGACTATCTGCTGCACCGCGGGAATTCTTGTCGAGCCTCCCACCAGTATTACTTCGTCAATTTGATCGGCGTTAAGCCCGGCGTCCGAGAGGGCCTTCTTGCAGGGCTCCTTGGACCGTTCAAGCAGATCGCTGACCATTTGTTCAAACTTTGCCCGCGAGAGGGACTTTTGCAGATGCTTGGGCCCCGACTGGTCGGCGGTGATAAAGGGCAGATTGATTTCGGTGGTCTGCATGGCGGAAAGTTCAATCTTTGCCTTTTCGGAAGCCTCGCGCAGACGCTGGAGGGCCATGCGGTCCTGACCGAGGTCTATGCCGGTATCCTTCCTGAATTCGGCAATGAGCCATTCCAGAATTTTAAGGTCAAAATCATCGCCGCCCAGATGGGTATCGCCGTTGGTTGACTTTACCTCAAAGACCCCTTCGCCCAGTTCAAGTATGGAAACATCAAACGTACCGCCGCCAAGATCGTACACGGCAATGGTTTTTTCTTTTTTCTGATCTTTGTTGAAGCCAAAGGCCAGCGAAGCCGCCGTAGGCTCATTGATAATGCGCTTGACCTCAAGGCCGGCTATCTTGCCCGCGTCCTTGGTCGCCTGCCTCTGGGCGTCGTTAAAATACGCCGGCACGGTGATGACCGCCTCGCTCACCGTCTCGCCCAGGTAATCCTCGGCGGTTTTCTTCATCTTTTGGAGAACAAAGGCGGAAATTTCCTGGGGCGAATAGCCCTTGCCGTCTATAGAGACCCGCACATCATCACCCTGCTCCACCACATGATAGGGCACCCGCTTCATCTCGTTGCTCACTTCCGAATAACGGCGGCCCATAAAGCGTTTGATGGAATACACGGTATTCTCGGGATTGGTAATCATCTGGTTCTTGGCAGGCTGGCCTACGACCCTCTCGCCCTTACTGGTAAATCCAACAATGGACGGAGTTGTCCTGCCCCCTTCGGAATTCTGAATTACCACCGGTTCGCCGCCCTCAAGGACGGCCACGCAGGAATTGGTTGTGCCTAAATCTATTCCGATAATCTTTCCCATAACGAACTCCTTTCAGCATTATACATGCCTATTATATTAAATATACTAAATATCGCGCTTATTTTCGAGCATCTTACTGCCGCGAAACGTCCCCCTGGTCCGCCTCATCCGCTCCGGGGCTTTCCTCCCCGGGAACCCCGTCCACGGGCATGAACACCTTTACCTTTGCGCTGCGGATAACCCGGTCCTTCAACATAAAACCTTTAAGAAAATCCTCGGCCACCGTGGGCTCCGTTACCCCGGCGCTTTTTTCCACCATGATGGCCTCATGGCGGCCCGGATCAAAGGGAGAACCGGCTGAATCAAAACGGACAAGGGCCCATTTGCTTTCCAACTGGGAAATCAGCCGCTTTTCTATCATGCCTATGCCTTCGTAAAAGCTGTCAAAATCCCGGGAACTTTCGGCTGATTTTATGGCCCGCTCAAAATCGTCAATCACCGGAACGAGATCAAGGAGAAGGGCCTGGTTGGCAAAATCTATGGCATCCTGCTTTTCCCGGTTCATCCTCTTGCGGAAATTCTCAAAATCAGCGGCTTTTCTGAGGTACTGATCGTTCAGCTCCGCAAGGGCGGCGCTGAGGGAGGCTATCTGTTCATCAGGGCCGCCTTCCCCCTCCAAAGAACCCCCGCAGGCATCGCCCCCGGCTTCCGGTACATCAGGCGTGCAGCGGGATTCCTGGTCCGGCGGTGAATTTTGCTCCCCTTGGGCTGAACAGGCTTCTTCCTGAGCGTCAGGCTCAGGGGATTTGTGCTTCGACATGAAAACTTCCCTTGTTTGGGTTTTATACTTCCCTTCTTGTTAAAAATATAGAGGAACAGGGGTAAAGGTCAAGGAAAAACACAAAATCCGCGCCATTTTCGCGTTCTTTCCCTCATTGACTAGGGTTTTTTCTTAAAGTATGCTGAAACCAATATGAAGATTTGGCTCAAACTGCTGATAGGATCCACTCTTGGCGTACTCCTGGGCTTCCTCCTGCCTGAGGACAGTGAACTGATACAGTCCGGCGTGCTTTGGCTCCAGGAACTTGCCATACAGATAGGCCGTTACGCCGCGGTGCCTATGCTCTTTTTTGCCCTGACCATAGCCATTTACGAGCTGCGGCAGGACAACCGCCTCTGGGGCCTGGTCCTGAAAACCCTTGCCTTTATCCTCGCGGGAACAGTCTTGATGGTTTCGCTGGGGATACTCGTTACCTTTATTTTTTCCCCCGCGGGAATCCGCATCCCGATGGCGGAACAGCAGGGACTCATATCCCTCCATTTAAGCGACGCCGTAAAGGATATTTTTCCTTCCAATATGCTGGCTGTTCTCGGACAGCCGGGGCTTTACCTGCTCCCCGTCGCCGCGCTGGCCTTTTTCTTGGGCATGGGCCTTTCCTACGACCGGAACTATACAAAGCCGGTCATTGCCCTGGTGGATTCGCTGTCCCGCATTTTTTACCATATAGCTTCGTTTTTTTCCGAAATCCTCGGACTGGTCATCATCGTGCTTGGGGCCTACTGGTCGTTCCGTTTCAGGGAGGCCCTCAGTTCTGATTTCAAGAACCTGCTCATCTTCATTGGCGTTTTCAGCCTGGTCCTGGGCTTTGGCATACTCCCGTCCGCACTCTACCTTTTGCGGCCCAAAACCAATCCCTGGAAAATACTCTACGGTTCTCTGGGGGCCGCCATCACCGCCCTCTTTTCGGGCGACATGAACTTTACCCTGCCGGTTTTGTTCAGGCATACCAGGGAAAACCTCGGCGTGAGGAGACGGGCCAATACAGTCATCATAACCCTCTTTACCAATTTTGGCCGTGCGGGAAGCGCCATGATAGCCGCCATGGCC
This sequence comes from Spirochaetaceae bacterium, assembly GCA_031268255.1. Taxonomy (GTDB): domain Bacteria; phylum Spirochaetota; class Spirochaetia; order Treponematales; family Breznakiellaceae; genus JAIRTD01. The sequence goes on along the minus strand of JAIRXO010000050.1, from coordinate 12,085 downwards.
TTTATCGTCATCATTAAATCCTATTCCAGCCTCGGCGTGGAAGGCATGGACATTATCATCATCGCCCTCAGGACCATAGGCATATCGTTCCTCCTGTTCCGCCACCCCGGCGACGGAGCCAATACGGCCCTCGCCGTACTCTGTACCGGTTTTGGCGGCCAGGGTTACGGGGCAGGCTACCTGATCCTGAGACCCATGGCCTTCTACCTCATTGTCATGGGAACCTTTCTGGACATTATGTTCACCTCACTGGGAACCTACGCCATATCCAGGATGAACGGCTTCCAGGAGGACCAGGACCTCAGGCATTATATTTAGGCTGTATATGGTGTTTTTCCAGTCCGTATAAGGGCTTTGTGTAGCATCGTTCCATGGGAACGCGACCAGGGCTGGCAAAATGTGGCGGAGTATAGTAAACCGCTTGCGCGGTCAATCAGAAAGTGGGAATGGAGCGTTCCCCTGCACGGCAGGGGCGCGAATGACCTAGCAAAACCCTAGCCCGGACCGCCAAAGGCCCCGAAGCGTAAACAGTCCTGTTATGCGAAGTTGGTTTTGCCTTTATATTTTCCGCCATATTCTATATTTTATTTTGTAATCTTATAACTAAGGATACAGGGCGCATTGCCTCAAATATCAGGGCGCACAGCCCGGCACGCCGGGCTGCCGGGCTTTCCGCTTGTATCTTTTGCCGCCTGTGGCGGCAAAAGGATACCGCTTCAATCCCTTGCGCGGTTTCAGGCGATCACTTTGTTCGTCCGGGGCGGGGTGGTTTCTACAGTCGGCGGCTTATTCGCCGCTTCTATAGCCGCTATTCCTATTGGCCGGTTCTTGCCCGTTACCTTTCGTGGCGTAAAAATTTTCCGCCCCACACAGGTAAATTTGGAAACCAGGCGCATGTTCCCCGAAAGTTCACATTTGTCGCAATCCGTGTAGCGGAAATCGCCCCTCTCCACAAGAAAAGCGGTAAAGTCCGCTTTTTCGCCCGGCTTTATCTCCAATAATTTATCGCTCAGAGCAAGGAGTTTTACTGGATTGCTTGTGGCCAGTTGTATGGCCTTTTCGAGGCTCACGCCCAGGCACAGAAATTTCGAGATAGTAGTGGGCATATCATACACAGGGCCATCCACATCGGATACATGCAGATCGGTAGAAATGGCGTCAAGTTCAAACCCCTGGTCTATAGCTTTTTTTGCCACATCAAAGGCAAAACTGTTAATACCATGTCCCATATCAAAAATGACACCCCTCTCTCTGGCCTCCCGGACACCAGCTTTAATGCTTCCGTCCTTGTCGAGGATTCCTGAATCCGTTTTGGCATAACTATGGGTAAATACATCTCCCTTCTTCATAAAGCCGAGTATCTCCTCTGTAGAAAGGCTGCACCGTGTGGCGTGGACACAGAAGGTTGTATGCAATTCATCACACAGTTCCCGGACGGCGCTAAGGGCAGCTTTGGGGTCTTTGCACATATTACTCGTTACGCGGACCTTAAGCCCCAGAAGTTCACCGGCGAAATCCCGAAAGACCCTTTTGCAGGCATCTTTGTCAAGGTTGCCCATGTCGGTAAGTTCATAACCCATGATAGGAACGCCGATTTTTGCAATGTTCAGATAGGACTTGTATTTCAAATCCGTACACCACCGCACATAGCGGCGGAAGTCAGCAAAATTGTCCGCTCCGGACGTACCGGGATCAACCGCGTAGGTGACCCCTTTGGGCAGCAAATACATCTGCGGATCAATGCCGAGACCTATGCCGTCATAGTAGATGTGGGCGTGAATATCCACCCAGCCCGGCGTAACGGTAAGCCCTTCCGCGTCGATTATTTCTTCGACAGACGCGGTAATTCCCGGTGCCGTTTTTGTCACAATACCGTCTTCAACCAAAATATCGGTTTTTTTAAGCGACCCGTCGAAAACGGACATGACATTGGCGTTTTTTACAAGATAACGGTGTATCATGCTTCTTCCTTAAAATATGTGTATTACAAAATAAACATAAAAAATGTAGCAGGGTGTCAGTACCAAGGCAATTAACCAGCCCATTTTGAATAAGCTTTTAAAGTCGTAACCACCCGCAGCCATGGCAATAGGTATTGCCGGCGTCGCGCTGGGAGTCATAAAGGCGGTCAGGCTTCCGGCGCAAATCAACACCAAAAGGCCAATCGGGTTGGCACCCAGTGCTTTTGACGCAAGCAGGGCTATGGGGGCAAAAATGTTCATTACTCCCTGGTTAAGCATAAACTGGGTAAGAATAAAGGGGATAATAAAGAAAAGGAAGCAAAGCAAAAGCCCGCTTCTGGTACCGCCCAGCGCGGTGGACAGGGCCTCGCCTACGGCTGTTGCCGCCCCGGTGTCCATCAACGCCTGCGCCATTCCGTTTGCACCTACAAACATAAATCCGATATCAATTGCCATGGCGGCGATAGCTTCTTTGGCGCTGAGTACACCAAAGGCTATGTCCAGAAAACATGCGCTTATAACAATCAGCCACGGCGCAATGCCTATTGTTTGATTAAAAATCAGCGCAAAAACAGTGACAAAGAAAATGATGCTGCCCATGGTGTTGGGTAATAGCTTGAGTTTTGGGAGATCGGCTGATTTTGTGCCCTGGGTTTGAATGGGAAGCATGGGTTTTTCCGGCATCATTTTCGGCGCGATAAAAATCGCCCATGCCAAAAGAATGAATAACATCGGCAGCCGCCCAATGGTAAAATCGACCGGCGACATGACCACATCAAACTCGTAGGTCTTTAAAAGGCCGTTAAAAAGCGCCGCCTCGCTGATTGCAAATCCAAAGGGCAAAATCGCACATGCCCCGATACAGACAAGTGCCAGAGGAAATTGCGCCTTTGATGGGCTTTTACCGTATTCGTTACAAATCGCATCCATTATCGGAAAGCAGATTGCATACGCGACCATCGGGCTGGTAATAAGGCTGGTGACAATCATGCCAAGCAGAATACAACCGGCATAGGCTTTAGGGTAACTGCCGTTTGTGATTTTGCGGATGCCGCCTGAAATTTGGTCGATAAGCGATGTTCGTTTAAGGCCGGCAGCCACTACAAACATCCCCACGATAATGACCGCATTGCTGCTCCCGATACCGGCCAGGGCCTTGGGCGCTTCCAAACAACCGGTAAAAACAAGGGTAAGCAGGGAAAGCATCGCGGTAACTCCCAGCGGCCAAATATTTAAAGCGTATAAAACAATAGAAGCCGCAAAGATCACAATAGAAATAGTCATAGGTTCCATTAAAATCCTCCTAACCAATAATAACGTTATAGTTTATGTTTTGTCAATTATTTTCTTTAAAAAATATAAACTATTATGTTATTGCCCAGATATGGAACAAAGGTCAGATTTAAATTTCTTTTAGGGGATTGCCTGGAAATGACTGATGTTCGTACACTTTTGGCCAAAAACATGAAGCACTATCGGAAAATTCTTGGGATTTCCCAGATGACGCTGGCCGCACGGGTCGGCTGTAGTACCACAATGATTGCAAATATTGAAATCAAAAAGAGTTTTCCATCAGCGGAGAACATAAACCGCATCGCCGAAACACTTGAAATAAAACCGGCGGACTTGTTCGCGGAATCAACGGAAGGCATAATACCGGCATCGGTATTCATGTTGGAATTTAAGAAAAAAACCCTCGCGTCTCTCGAAGCGAAAATCCTCGCTGTTTTTAAAGAACAGTTGGCGGAAAGTAAAGACTCGAAGAAAAGGGACGAAGAATTTTAACCGCAATGGAGCTAAAATTTTTCCCTCTATAATATTCCTTCTTCGACTTTGCGGTTACATTCTTCACCGGAGGGTATCTTTTCCGTGTGGTCAGCGGCTTGCGGACGGACAGGCGATTCGACCCTGCCGCCGGGAAATCCGTAGTACGCGCTTCCCTTAATGTTCAGCCTTTCAGGTCTACCAGAGAAGCTGTTTCGGCGGTGTCGTAGGAGCCGCGCCGGGACGCGGCATAGGGATTGGCCCTGAGGCTTTTTATCTCCAAACGTATTTCCGCCATGCGCCTTGAGAGGAGTTCCTTGTTCCGTTCGGAGCGGACCACCGCTTCGGCCTTGAGGTCCTCCAGAGCCGCCTTGAGAAGCGGCACTTCGGCTTCCTTGTCGGGGAAACCCATGCGGTACATATCCTCAAGGGGGTTGATGACTTTCTGAATGGAAAAAATATCCGCCACAATCTGTTCTTCAAATTCAACATGGGCGATAAGTTCTTCGGCGGAACCTTTTTCTATTACGTCTTTCTGCTTGTCCAGGGCTACGAGGTAGTCCCTGAAACGGTCCCTCTGTTTAACGAGAAGTTCCCTGAACCGCTTGAGTACCGATACCCGCCGGGATAATTCATCGGAGGGAATTTCAGGGTGCGTCATTGTGTCAAGCGCCGCCGCCATTGTATGTCTCCTAACCGGCAATATTGATCCCCTGGGCGGGACGGGCGAGGCCGTCGGCCTGGGTCCGGGAGATAACTTCGTTCCATGCGCCTCTCAGGTCATCCATCATGTTGCGCACGTTCTGGACCTTCAGGGGGTCCTGGGCGATATTTCCTTCCAGCAGTTCCTGGTTAAACCAGGTATACAGAGAAAAAAGATTTCTCGAAATGTCCCCGCCCTGTTCAAAATCCAGGGACACCATGAGTTCGGTGATGATTTCCTGGGTTTTAAGAATCGCCCTGTTGATATGTTCGATACGGCTGGGGTCTTTTTTGTCCCCGGTGTTCAGTTTAAGAAGCTCAACACCCTTGTCAAGCTGCCGCACCGCTTCATCATAGAGCATGATAATAAGCTGGCCCTGGCTTGCCGTTTTGATTCGTGTTTCTTTGTACGCCGTTAATCCGCTTGTATACGCCACTGTGGTCCCCTCCTCTCCCTCTTTGCGGTTTTTATCATAGTTCCCCATATATCTATCGGCGCGAAAAAATTAAACTTGAGCGGTTCATTTTATAGTTCTATTTCGGCTGCGCCTATGGGCCGTATGGTGAGGGGGGTAACTGTTCCCCGGCCAAAGACCGCTTCCATCTTTTCCGTATAGGCGGGAAGGCTTTCCAGGGGTATGTAGGCCTGTATGGTTCCGGCAAAGCCGCCGCCGTGTACCCGTGAGGCTCCGTTCACTGTCCGTCCGGCGCGGGCCTGGTTTTCGAGGAAATCCCCGGTCAGGGCCAGGGCCAGGCTGACCCCCTGTTCTTTTGGTCTTTTAATTGAATAGATATTCTGCAGCATGGCGCTGGAGGACAAGCCCGACTGATTGACCAGGCCGAGAAAGCGTTCCATGATTTTACCTTTTGCGGCGCGGTCTGTTTCGGCGTTAAGGTCCTCCAGGGCGCGCGTCATGAGGGAGACCCGGTCGTTTTCCGCAAAAAAATGCAGGGCCCGCAGCAGGGCCCGGTCGCCGAACCTGGCCCGCAGTTCGCCGCAGTGGCCGAGCAGTTCCTGGCGGCTGGTTTCCCGCAGAACGCTTTTTCCAAAAAAGCCGGCGATGGCCTTCATCTCGCTGGGTATGGCGGCATAGTCCGGGGTAAGGCCGGCATGGCTTCCCCTGGTGTCCACGACGCAGAGCGCAAAACCGGCGGCTTCGGGATTAAAGGGGACGGCGGTTACTTTTGGATTTTCGGTTTCTTCAAAATCTATGGAAACTGCCCCGCCTGAGGCGCAGGCAGCCTGGTCCATAAGACCTGACGGTTTGCCGAAGTATTCATTTTCCGCCCACTGGCCTATTTTGGCGATTTCCAGGGAATCCAGGCGGCCCCCGCCGGAAAGCCGGTCAAAAATACAGGCGATGAGGACTTCGACTGCCGCCGACGAGGAAAGGCCGGAGCCGGGGAACACCAGTGATTCGGCGTTTCCGGTAAAGCCCCGGACATCTATCCCCCGCAGGGCAAAGGCCGCCGCGATGCCGCGTATAAGGGAATGGGTGCTTCCCTTTTCCCCGCTGTCCCCTCCGGGGCCGGAGAGGTCCAGTTCCACATCATCAAACCCTGTGGAACGGAAGATGACCTTCCTGTCCTTCCGGGGCGAGACAGCGGCGAGTATGTCAAGCTGTATCGACGCGGCCAGCACCCTGCCCCGGTTATGGTCGGTGTGGTTTCCGCCCAGTTCGGTACGTCCAGGGGCGCTAAAAAGCCGCACGTTCTCCCCGGCGCCGGAAAAGTTCTCAGAAAGACCCTTAATCAGCGATTTCGCCCGTTTCCGGGAACGCTCCGGGTCTCCGTACAACAGTGACAGGGCATGGCTTGAGGCGGGACTGTCCAAACGCGTGAGTAATTCCCCGGCGGTCATAGTTAAACTATAATCCATAAAATTGAACGCCGATAGCTTATTCTTCAAAAAAGAATTATATTAGAAAGAGACGGTAATGCTTCGGACAGGGGGGCCCTGTCTACAGGAGCTAAGGAGCAGGTGAGTGAGTGATCTCGACGCCCCTGGCGATTCCCAGTGGGACAAGAAAAAACCAAAAAAAGACGGACCTCAGTTTCCCTTTGGCGGTCCTTCCCAGCCGGGCAGCCCCCTTGGCGGATGGAAATTCACCATAGGGTATGTGCTTATCCTTATCATAGGGATGAGCCTTTTCAATTATGTGTTTCTCAACAAGGTAAACCCTACCATAGATTTTTCCGAATTCAAGACAAAAATAATATCCGGCGAGATTAAGCGGGTTGAACTTTCCGACTCGTACTATACCGGCTACACCGCCGAGACCAGGACACAGCCCCTTCCCCTGACCAGGCGTTACAGCGGCAGCCAGGAGGAGGCGTTCCGCACTGTCCCGATTAATGATGAAAATTTCGTCAAGCTCATGGACGAAAAGGGCGTCGCCTATTACGCGGTTTCCAGGGAAGGAAGCACGGTACTCAATCTCATTTTTAGCTGGGTGCTGCCCATCGCGTTCTTTATCTTTATATGGCGCTTCTTTATCAAGCGCCTGGGCAATATGGGCGGAAATGTCCTGGCGGTGGGACAGAACAAGGCGGTCATCGTCGCCGAAGGAGACATTGCCACCAGGTTTAAGGATGTGGCCGGCGTTGACGAGGCCAAGGAAGAACTTGTGGAGGTTGTTGACTTCCTCAAAAATCCCAAGAAGTACACCGACATAGGCGGCAAGATACCCAAGGGTGTGCTCCTTGTCGGCCCTCCGGGAACCGGCAAGACCCTCCTGGCCAGGGCGGTGGCCGGCGAGGCGGCGGTTTCTTTTTTCAGGATGAGCGGCGCTGATTTTGTGGAAATGTTTGTCGGCGTCGGCGCGGCCAGGGTCAGGGACCTTTTTAAGCAGGCCAGAGACAAAGCGCCGTGCATTATTTTTATTGATGAACTTGACGCCATAGGCAAGAGCAGAATAAACACTATAGCCGGAAGCAACGACGAGAGGGAGCAGACCCTTAACCAGCTTCTTGTTGAAATGGACGGCTTTGACGCCACGAGCGGCCTTATCATCCTGGCCGCCACAAACCGGCCCGATGTGCTGGACCCGGCGCTGCTCAGGCCGGGCCGCTTTGACCGCCAGGTACTGGTTGACCGGCCTGACCTCAAGGGCCGGGAAGAAATACTCAAGATACATTCCAGGGATGTAAAACTCTCCCCGCAGGTGGACCTTTCCGTGGTATCCAGAATTACCTCGGGCTTTTCCGGCGCGGACCTTGCCAATATCGTAAACGAGGCGGCGCTCCTGGCTGTCAGGGCCGGCAGGAAACTGGTGGAACAGCAGGATTTTGACGAGGCCATAGAAAAGACCGTTGCCGGCCTGCAGAAGAAAACCAGGGTACTCAAGCCTGAGGAACGCAGGCTCACCGCCTATCACGAGACAGGCCACGCCCTGGTAGCCGCTCTTACGCCTAACGCCGATCCGGTCCAGAAGATTTCGATAATTCCCCGTGGCTTTGCCCTTGGCTATACCCTGCAAATGCCCGTTGAGGACCGGTATACCGTTACCCAGTCCGATTTACTGGGAAAGATAGACATACTCCTCGGCGGACGGGTTGCCGAAGAAATGATCACCGGCGAATTTTCCACCGGCGCGGCAAGCGACCTTACCAAGGCCACGGACATAGCGAGGAAGATGATTACCGACTACGGCATGTCAGGCCGCTTTAAGAATGTGGCCCTGACCTCCCGGGGCGTTCCGGGCGGCGAACATCAGGAGCCGCTCTTCCAGCGCGAGTATTCCGAGGCGACCCAGCAGTACATAGATGAAGAAATCGCCCATGTTGTGGAACAGCGGTACGCTATGGTCAAGGCAATGCTCACCGAAAAGAAAGCCCTCCTCGACAAGGTCTCAGCCGTGCTGCTTGAGAAGGAAACCCTTGACGAAAAGGAATTCAAGCGCCTTCTGGCAGGAGCCGCCTGAGGGTTCCCGCCTGAGCGCCGCCCGCCTGAGCGGGCAAGCCTATTTCTTGCCGTCATCCCCGCCAAACTGAAGGTACCTGGCCTTGAGGTCCTGTACCGATCTGATAAGGGAATCCGAAAAATCGTCAATATAGTTTGAAAGCCGGTCCACTTCTTCCTGTTTCAGTTCGAGATCGGGAAGGAGCAGTTCGTGGGGTTCTATATCCAGGGCTTCGGTGAGCTTTGCCATTGTTTTCGGCGAAATCCACTTTTTGCCGTTTTCAATATCATTGACAAAATTGTGAGTCAAATCAGCCTTGTTGGCCAGGGCCAGTTGGGACAGAGCCCACCTGCCTCTGAGCCTTTTCAGGTTCAGGCTGAATAATTTCCGAATATCTTGTTCAGTCATGCCGCCTCTTACGACATATTCTCCCCCGTATTCGCCATTTGCACAAATAACCAGAGGAATGATGGACTTGTCACCCTCAGAGGGTAGTTTGATATACGGTACGGTACGGGAAATTATAACAGGTAAAAACAGCTAACGGTGTGCTTCTATGGAAAGACCGCCGAGGAGGAGAAGTTCGGGCCGGTATTCAAAATGCATGGTATCAAAAAAAGTCCATTTGCCGCCCCAGACAAAACCGTAATTTTCAAAAGCCTTTATCACCGCTTCGGGGGGATGAAAGCGCCTGCTGTAGGGAACGGCCCACCATTCGGGGCTGCGCTCCGCCGTCCAGAGCCAGTAGGTTTCCATGCCCCCCAGGGAGCGGGGAAGCAGATCAATGGCCGCGCCGTAGGCATGAAAGCTCCGCGACTGGGTATCGGCTATGGTGCGCCAGTTCCAGCCGGTAAGGGTCTCAAGGCTGTCTATCCAGCGCCGCACTTCGGCGCTGGTTTTTGCCTCCGCCAGTATTTTTTCTTCCACAAGGCTGAGTTCTTCGAGTATTGAATAGTGGACCAGCACCGAATGGCCGAGGAAGCGCAGGGACTTGACCCGTTCATAGGATTCGGCGCGGTCATGGGAACGCCACAGGTCGTCAAAGAAAAACTGCGCCCGCTTACCGGGGGTACTCCGCCGTGAGCGGGCCATGGAGCGGAAGCGTTCGGCGTCTTCCTGGCTGGGCTCACGCCAGGGCGGCAGATTTTCGGGGTAATTGTAGAATGGCTGGGGATCGTATTCCCCGGAGCGGGAACGGAATTCCCCGGTGAGGAGCCTTCCCCCGGCATAGTAGTACCAGACCCCCCGGAGCCGCACCGCCCAGTCGCCGTCCCTGTACTCGGCGCCCCCTATGGCCTCAGGGTAGGCGGCGGCAAGGGCCTTCATGACCTGCTCCCCCCTGGACGGCGGCGTGTTTTCCATGTTGCCGGCGGAACCTGATGGAGGGGCATCTTCTTCCTGGCCGTAGATTCCCGGCACATCAAGGCCGGAATCTTCCCCTGATGAATGGGGACTCACGCTTTCGGAGCGGCCCCGGGCAAAAAGCTGAAACGAAAGGAACAGAAAGACCGATAAAAGGAAAATCGCCGTGTTTCGCCGGTACACCATGTTCAGCCTCACTTGTACTTGAGCATACCATGTACCGCCCGAAAATATCCACTATGCGGGGACTTGTGTTTTTTGTCCGGGACAGGTACAATAATATAGTATTAAACAAGGATGAGCCGTGAAATATAACAAAGTTATCCTCTTTTTGCTGCTTTGGGGAGGGTTTTTTACCCTTTCAGCCCAGGATATAATGACTGCCGAGCGTTATCTGTCCATAGTCGGGGAGCGTTACGGAACCATACGGGATTATGAGGCCCGCATAGGCATACGGTCAGGGAACAGCACCATGATCGGAACCCTGAGCCACCTGGCGCCGTCTTTTCTCCGTATTGATTTTTCCGATCCCCAGGATCAGGTAATAGTATTCAATGGTGAAATGCTTACCATCTATCTTCCCGAATACCGGGCCGCGCTGAACCAGAGCATCAGTTCCGCGGGGCGCAGGGCAGGGCCCTCAGGCGGCGCTTCGCTGGCTACTTCCCAGGGGCTGGCCCTGCTCAGGCGGAATTATGTTCCCGCCTTTGTGACCGGACCTGAGCCGGTGCCGCTGGAAAGCGGTTCGGGCGAAAGGGTGGTAAAAATACGCCTTACCAGGCGTTCGGTTTCGGAGGGGTTCAGGGAGATACTTCTTGATATCAACCCTGAGACCTATCTTATCAGGCGTATCGAGGGCAGGACCATCGCGGACAGCGTGGTTCGTTTTGACTTTACCAACGTATCCACAAACCAGGGCATACCTGAGCAGCGTTTTGTCTATGATTCTCCGGCTTCGGCGAACATGTACAATGACTTTTTGTTCCGGGACGCGGATTAGGAGAACCTATGGATTCCCTAGGAGAAAAACTTCGGTCCGCACGGGAGAGCAAGGGCCTTGATTTTGAATATGTGGGCAGGGAAACAAATATCGCCCGCAGATACCTCGAGGCCCTTGAGTCCGAGGATTTTTCGCAATTCCCCGGCGAGCCGTACATTCTGGGCTTTATGCGGAATTACGGGGAATATCTCGGCCTTGACGTGGACGAACTTATTTCCCTGTACCGTTCCCTCCGTATTCAGGAACAGCCCATTCCGGTAGAAGAACTGCTTCTGCCCAGGAAACAGTTTCCCAAGAAGCTGGTCATAGGGATCATCATCTTTGTGCTGGCGGGAGCCGCGGGAGGAGGGGTGTACGGCATACTCCGCTTTATGCCCAGGCCGGAGCCTCCGCAAATTGTGGAGGAACGCAGGCCGGTTGAGTACATCCTTGAAGAACGTTTTCTTGAACGCCGTTTTTATCCCGGCGACTCGGTTCTTGTCCCTCTGGGAGAGGAACGGTTCAAACTGGAACTCCTTTCCCTCGATGACGGGGCGCGCATAGGAGCGCCTCTGGGCGATATGACGCTGGATCTCAGCGGGGATGAAACCGTAGACCTCGACGGCGACAGCATAAGCGATCTGCGGGTTATTCTTTCGGACTACAGCAGGGGAGATGCCGCCAAGGGCGGATGGCTCCGTTTTGAACTGCTCCCGGACGAAATGGCTGTGGAAAACGCGGAACTCCTCCCCCAGGGAAGTCCCAATGCCCAAAATGTTCAGACCCCTCCCGCTCCGGCGGCGGTAACTGTTTTCTCCTCGCCCGGCGCCTATCCCTTTACCCTTCAGGCCACCTTTACCGGCTACTGTATGTTCCGCTGGGAGAGCGACCGGAGGAGTAGGGAGGAAATGTACTTTCACAGGGCTGATGTTCAGAATATACAGGCCCAGAACGGCATACGGCTGTGGATATCCAATGCCAGCGCCGTGCGCCTCCAGGTTATAGGCGGCGGCAGGACCGTGGATCTTGATGTGGGCGGACCCGGAGAAGTGGCGGTGGCAGACCTCCGCTGGTTCCGTGACGATGACGGACGCTTCACCCTGGCACTGGTAAAACTTGACTAGACGTTTTTTCCTTGATCCCTTTGGCTGCGTAAAAAACCAGGTTGACGCCGAGACCATGATGGCTTTTCTTGCCACGGCGGGCTGGGAACAGGCGCCTGACCCCGGGACCGCCGACCTTATCATCATCAATTCCTGCGGATTTATCGAAAGCGCCAAAAAGGAATCCCTTGACGCGGTGTTTTCGTACCGCGCCCTGTACCCGGAAAAAAAGATACTCCTTTCCGGCTGCCTTTCCCAGCGTTACGCGAAAGACCTGATCACGTCCCTGCCTGAGGCCGATGCCCTTTTCGG
>JAIRXO010000037.1 GCA_031268255.1 Spirochaetaceae bacterium | reverse complement strand
CACGGACAAAAGCCTGAATTGTGACCCCGAAAGTCCCTGTGGTCCATGGCTGATACTATTTTTCCGCTTTTTCCCCGGCTTGGGGGACCATTTTACCATGGTTCCCGGACATGGCGGCTAAAAAATGAGGGGCCGCCCTTTCTTTTTGGACAGCCCCGTTCGCCCAAACCATGGTCTAATACCTTCCGCACACGCGCTTCAGGGCAGGGAGGCTTATAAATAGTTTATTGCAAATTTTTTATTTGTGATAAAAATTATTTCCACATCTTGATTTTCCGTCGCTCCATGCCACATTATTTCTCCTTCGGGAAACCAGACAAACGACCCGGGTCCAAAATCCCCCTTGGAAGTATGAAGAACACCCTTAAGCACATACATTCCATGCGCGCAAGGATGATCGTGTTTTGGGTTAATAAAACCCTTTGGATACTTTGTGACAGATACCTGCATACCCGTGTCAGCATCCGCAACTAAATCTTTTTTAAAAAGACTCGCACCGGCTTTTGCGTTTTGCTCTTCTTCCCATGCCATTGCATTGACGTCAATAGTCTTAAATTCCTTACTCATTACCCTCTCCTTAAAAAAATCTATTTTTTCAAAAAATTATACCATCTGATTCTATTACTGTCAACAAAATAGTATAAATGAACAGCAATTTTCATTGTTAGTGGTTAATCTAAAATGAGAATTTCCGTAGATCGAGTGCGAGTACTTGACAGAATGGTTTTTTTTATTAAAATTAGTAAAAATGTCGAGGGACGTTAAACCAAGGAGATTCTTTATGAAAAAATTTGTTGTAATGGTGGTAACCCTTGTTGCTATCTGTGTTTTAGTTGCTGGTTGTGCCACCATTACAGTCCCTGTAGCGGTCACCGCTAATCCGGTTGGCAGTAAAGTGGGACAGGCTTCCGGAAAAATTTGGCTTGGCGTGTTTGGGAGCGCCGATGCCGGGATACAGGCCGCTGCAGAAAATGGCGGGATTACAAATATTTCAACCGTTGATATTACGCGGAAATTGGGTGTTCTCGGTCTTTGGATTGAATACGAAGCAACCGTAACAGGAGAATAAGTGTTGGATACAGGCGTTGTTTAGGATATACGTCTCTATATCAATACAGCGCCTGTATTTAAAAACCTGACAGATTTTTTTCATTCCTTGACTATGTGGCGCCATATGTGTTTAACTCAGAATATATCGTTTAATCCTGTCCATCTAATGCGGTAAAGTCCTGATACGTGACAGGTCTATATGGGGGGCCCGTGAAAAAGTTCTTTCTTTTGATAAGCTTGGCCGTGGCGCCGCATTTTTTGGCGGCCCAGAATGTGCTGCCCGGTTACGACGGGTTCTGGGATCGTAACAGGGGAATTACCGTGCTGGATATTCTGGAATATTATCCTGACCGGCTTCCCTATTTACGGAACGAGGTCTACGCCCGTTACGGAAGGCCCTTTGTCAACAAAACCTATCAGGATTATTTTAACCGGCAAAGCTGGTACAGAATACGGGATGATTATACCGACGGCTGGCTTTCCGATGCGGACCGCTACAACGCCGAACTTATCAGGTCCATAGAACAGGCCCCTTCCGCCGCGGATAGTTTTTCTCTGTTGGGGCGGAATGTCGAATATACATCCGGGTCTTCGCAGAGGCGCTTGATTTTTGGTTCTTCCGATGCCATGGAGGCGGATAAGGACGATTCTTTTGAAATATACGGCCGTAGCGTATACGGCAGCGGATCGGTCAAGCCCTACGTTGTCATAGGCGACTGGGTGCTGCTCTACGATTATTGGTCTTCCTCAGTATATGATATAACTGCCTATCGCCTTAACCATGGGACAAGGACCATTACAGCCTCCGCATCGGGGCGGGTCGCAAAGACGGCCCTTGATCCCTTGGTGCGGGCCCAGACCAGTTTTAGATAAATGCCCAGTCTCCGGCGGCCCCGCGGCCTGCGGGAACTGATCCCCTTTGCGGGGGCGCTGGTTTCCTTCGCCGTTTTTTTGACGGCCCTCCGGGTGTGGGAGGGGCCCTGCGGCTATGACGTGTACTACTACGCCCTCCAGATAAAGTCCCTGACCAGATCCGGGGAACTGCTCTTCTTCGATGCTTCCATCGTCTACTATGTTTTGTACCTCATAAACGGCCTGATAAAAAATCCCGTCCTCAGTGTCCAGTTACTTTCCTCCCTGAGCATGGCGGCGATATTCGGCTGTCTTCTCAGGATGAGTCTGTACCGGGGCTTTTCATTCTACAGAACGGCCGCCGCCGGAATCGCCGTATTCAACCCGGCGGTGTTTTACCTGCTCCTGGAATTCACCAAAAACAGCTTTGCCCTGGCCCTGTTTTTTCTCTCCCTCCTGCTGCTGGATGAAGGCGCGGGAAGGGGCCGGCATTCTTTCCGGTCCTTTACGTTTCTCCCGGATTTTATAAACAGAAAAACTATTCCGGGCATTTTCTTCGGCCTCCTGGCCGTTTTTTCCCACCGTATTATCCTTGCCTTTGCGGTTCCCTTCTTTCTGCACCGGATCGCCGCGGGTCTGTGGACGGAACGGCGCTTTCGCCGGCCCCTGGTGATCGGCGTTGCCGCGGTAATTCTTTTAGGCCTTTTGGCCTTTCTTTTCCGCCGGGATTTTTTCTTCGAGAGGATGCCGCCCCTGGACTTACAGGCCCCTCTTCTGCGGCTTCTCCAATTCAGGAGCCGGAGACTTTGGCCGGAAGAAAGGGTCTTCTATACCTTGCTGCAGATTTTCTTGTTTTTCGCGGTTCCCCTGACCGTAATACGGCGGCCCCTTGCCCCCTCATCCCTGTTCGGTTTTCTGGCCTGGCTCTGCGTGTTTCCCTTTCTCCGTTTTTCCTGGGACGGAACGGCCTTCAGGCTGCTCATCATGGCTCCCCTGTTTGCCGCACCCTGGCTCATGGACCGGTTTAGGGACCGGCCTATGCGAAGGCTCAAACTGTTTTCCGGGGCCGCCGGGGTTCTCATGGCCGCCGGCTGCGTTGTATTTACCGCCGGGGCCTTGCAGCGCCTTACCACCAAAGGGCCCGGCTATGACCTTTACCGGCGGGAGCTGGGGGCCATGGAAACCCTGGCCGCGGGGAGGCGCGTCATAGCCCACCGGGGTCTGGCGGGTTTTTTGTGGTACGAAAAAGGCGTCAGGAGTGAAAATTTTATTCCCCCCGAGGAAGAGGGGGAATATCTCCGCCTGGTGTATTTCTTTTCCCCCACTGTTTTCGAGCCCTACCTTCGGAACGGGGAAGAAAGACCCCTTGCCCTTGGCGGCGCTTATACCCTTATTGAAGATTCTGTCTGGCGGCGTTTCTACCAGGACCGGCGGGACCTCGCGTTCCTGCGTTCCGAATTGAACCCCTACCTTCCCCGGCCCGCGTCAGGTTTTTCGATCAACGAAAGAGCCGCTTCCCTCATGGGTTCCGGTGAAAGTCCCCGGACTTCGGGGGGCAATGAGCCTCCGTAAAATTGAACGGTGTAGACAAATACGCCTGGCATGATATAATGCGGTTATCAAAGGAGTTTTTATGGTTCAGTTAAATCAGGTCTTTTCGCTGGCGGCAATGCTTGCCGGATTAATCATTTTGATTGTACTGATAATTAATATACTTAAACTAAGACGCATTGTTCCGGCAAATACTGTCCACATTATTCAACGTTCCAAATCAACCGTATCCTACGGCGTGGGCCAGCCGGCGGGTAATGTGTATTATAAATGGCCGGTTTGGCTGCCCCTGTTCGGCGTTATTGTACGGGAGCTTCCCGTAAGCAACTTTGATCTCGATCTGAACAGCTACGAAGCCTACGACAAAAACCGCCTGCCCTTTACGGTGGATGTGAAGGCGTTCTTCCGTATCTCCGACACGAACCAGGCGGCCCAGAAGGTCGAAAATATGACGGAACTTAAGGATCACCTTGCGGGAATCGTACAGGGTTCGGTACGGTCGATAATGGCAAAATCGGATCTTGAATCCATCATGCAGGAACGTTCAATCTACGGGGAACAGTTCACCAATGATGTTAAAGAGGAGCTTGCGCAGTGGGGCGTTTTGCCTGTAAAGAATATTGAATTGATGGATATAAAAGACGCAAAGGACAGCAATGTTATACAAAATATTATGGCAAAGAAAAAATCGGAAATCGAAAAGGAATCACGGGTAACCGTGGCCCTGAACAGGCAAAAGGCGCAGGAAGCGGAAATAGAATCAACCAAAGAGGTTGAGGTTAAACAAGCCATGGCGGCCCAGTCGTCGGGGGAAGCCACGGCAAAATCGGATCAGGCCGTCGGTATCGCGAAACAACACGCGGAACAGGCGATTGCGGAAGAAAGCAAGGTTACTGCGGAAAAGACCATGGCGGTAAGCCAGGTGAATACCGTCCGCGGGGCCGAGATTGAAAAAGAAGCGGCAATCGTAAGCGCCAATAAAGAAAAGGAAATTGTCAGTATCGGTGCGGACGCGCAGAAGTATCAGCGCGAAGTTCAGGCGCAGGCGCAGAAGTCCGTTATTGAAATTGAGGCTGAAGCAAAAAAGACGGCTGTCGAAAAAGAGACGGAGGCTTCCAAGTTCAGAATTGAGCAGGTAGCCGCCGCCACGCTTATTCAGCAGCAAAACGAGGCAAAGGGAAAACAATCCATCGGGCTTGCGGAGGCGGAGGCCGAAAAAGCCAAGCAGCTTGCCTCCGTTGCGGCGCAGACAACCCTGGCAAAAGAAGTCGGTGAGAACAAGGAGTATCAGCAATACCTTATTACCATTGAGCAGATAAAAGCGGCTCGTGACGTAGGCATCGAACAGGCTAAAAACATTGGCAACGCAAAAATAGAAATATTGGCAAACGCGGGGAACATCGAATCAGGATTAGACAAAGTAACTGATTTATTTTCATCGAAAGGGGCGGCGGCCATGAATGGCCTCTTTGCGGGTCTTGGACAGACAGAGGCCGGCAAGGCGCTGGTACGAAAATTTACAGAGAAGTCCGAAGAAAAAAACCCTTAGGATCCGCGCTGGTTCTTGGTAATGCTGCGCATGACGCCTGACATGACTGGATAGCGTCAGTGTGAAACGTTCTGATCCCGCGGTTTTGTCCCGCGGGCTTTAAGGAGAAGTTCCGGCCGGTATTCAAAGTGCATGGTGTCAAAATGGTACCAGGCGCCGCCCCAGATAAAACCGTACTTTTCAAATATATCGACAATGGCCCGGGGGATGGCGTTTTTGTAAAGGCCGGCGCCGGACTTTTCCCAGAGCCAGTAATGGCTGGGACCGGTGGCTATGTCCACGGCGATCCCGAAGGAATGGGGGCTCAGGCGGCCGGTGGCCGCGATGGGGCGGTAGTTGAAGGAACCCCCCGGGGGAACCAGGTAGCGCCGGTATTCGGGACCGAGGGCCGCAAGTTCGGTAATTATGGTTTCCAGCTTTTCGTCTATGCCGAAGCGGGTATTGATCAAAAGCCGGGGGCCGTTGAGCGAAGGCATCCAGTGTACGGGCCGGAGTGTTGCGCGTATTTCCCCTTCGTCCCTGCCGTAGAGGGCTTTGAAAAAGGCATCGGGACGGAACCTGCCGGGATCGTAATGCTCCGCCGGGGGCGGGCCTCCGCCCAGGGGGTAGGGGAGGGACAGCATATCCTCGAGGTCCGGGTGTTCCAGCAGGGCGTCAAAATCTTTTTGCTCCCCGTCGTCGTAGGGCAGCAGGGTTCCGCCGGGGAACCGTATCCCCCATCCCGGCAGAATCTCGAAGGCCCCCGGATAGGCGGCGGCGAGGATCGCCAAATCCTCATCGGGGGAGGGGTATATAAAACCCGCGGAAACACAGAAAAAAAACGCCGCCAACAGCAGCCATAGCCTAACCGCTTTCATGGGAAGTTCCCTCCGGGGAACCAAGGGATGCCCGGTAGGCCCGCACCGTGGGACCGGGTTTCAACACGCCGCGCCGGGACGGACCTGCCGCGGTGGCGGCCAGAAGCCTGAGGTAGAGGGCGGGACAGAGTTCCCGGCCCAGCCGTATATCCAGGCGGCGCTGTATCCTGCTGGGAAGAATTGTCCGGCGTTTCAGGAAGACCTGGGAGAATCCCGTCCAGCCGGGTTTCAGCCTCCGCCGCTGCGGCGAATCCACCAGCGCCGCGTGTTCGGCCAGCAGGGGCCGGGGCCCCACAAAACTTTCGGCCCCCAGAAGAATAAAAAAAATTTCCGGCAATTCGTCCAGATGGGTCTTCCGCAAAAAAACACCCCAGGGGGGAATCCGGTCCGGCTCCATATAAGCCCTGCCGCCGCCGGGGTTCGTTGAAACCGCGCATTCCCGGTCATACATACTTTTCAGTTTAACATAGGGAAAGGAGCGTCCCCCCCGCCCAAACCTCCGGGAGACGTAGAAAATCGTCCTGAACACACAAAGCTGGGGAAGGGAAAGGATCGCAAACAGCAGCAGGGCCGCGGGAAGCAGGATCAGGGCAAGGATCACATCCATGATCCGTATGATACAGGCGTCCCGGAGATTCATATCCCCAGATCCCGCAGGTCCGCCGGAACCAGGTCCGCCCCTATCCGTATAAAGGGCAGGCCGGAAAAGCCGAAGGCCCGTTCCGCGGAACGCCGCGATTCTTCCGCGTTCCCGGTGGTCAGGTAGCCCCGCCGGCCTCCTTGTGTCCTCCCCGGAGGGACCTGCCCCTGTCCGCCCTCCGCGCCGGAAAGCCGCCGGAGACAGGCCTCCAACAGGGCCGCGCCGGGGTCTATGATCTCAAGACCCGGGGCCGCGTTTTGTATCAGCGCCGAAACGGCGGGATAATGGGTACAGGCCAAAACCAGGGCGTCAATATCGCCGAGGCCGGCCAGGGTTTTTTCCAGGAACGCGGGAACGGCGTCAACATCCCCCGCCTCAATCAGGGCGGAAAGCTCCTGGGTGGGCCGTGCGCGGACGCGGTTACCCGCCCCCTCCAGCGCCTTCTGGTAGATGCCGCTTTCAATGGTGCGGATCCCGCCGATAAGGCCGATACCACGGCCCGAGGGCAGGGGCGAAGCGATAAACGTATGGACCAGGCTGAACACGTCCACCGCGCCCAGGCGGGAACAGGGGGCGGGCAAAACGCTCGACATGGCGTTACAGGCCACGGCCAGGGTCCCCCTTCCCAGGGCGGCGGCCAGGGCGGCGATCCTCTCCAAACGCCGGTACAAGTCCCCGGGGCTCTGTTTCCCGTAGGGCACGCTGAGGGAATCCGAAAGGTACAGCAGATCCGCCCCGGGCAGCGCCGCGCAAAGCCCCTGGAAGAAGGGCAGGCCGCCAATCCCCCAGTCCAGGGCCATCAGCCGGAAAGGGTCCGGTTCCTGCATACAAAACCCACGGTGCTGCCCCGGAGGGCCGCGCTCAATAGTTGGATACGTTCGATATGAAATTGCTCCGCCACAGCTTTTCTGGCGCAGGCGGCGCTTCTTTTAGGATGCTCCCCCAGCATCGTCCGCCAGCGTTCGCTTCCCGTCAGCGCCCGCAATTTTTTGTAATATTCCCGGTCCCGGACACAGTGAATCCGGGCCGCCGCCCAGGAAGCCGCATACCGGTGAAGATACAGGGGATTAAAGGACCCGGCAAAAAGATCCGCCAGAATAAAGACGCCGCCGCTTTTCAACACCCGGCGTATCTCGTCCAGGGCCCTGTCCCATACCATGTAGCGGAAACTCAACAGCGAAATAACCATATCAAACCTGCGGTCCCCAAAGGGTATGGATTCCGCCGCCCCCTGCCGCAGCAGGACCGCGCCGTCCAGATTTTTCCGGGCTATGGAGCACATCACGGGACTCGGCTCAAGGGCGCAGATATCCGGCGCCATTCCCGCCAGCGCCCCGGAAAGATAGCCGTTCCCGCAGCCAAGATCCAACACGGAACGGGGCCTTTCCCGGGCCACCAGGTTTCGTATCCAGGGCCATTCAAAGGTCCGCAGTTCGATACGGTCGAAAACCGCCGCATAGTCCCGCGCCACCGCGTCATACGCTTCCATAACCGGAATGATGCCCCCATTCTTTTCACCGGTCAATCCCCCGTCTATCAATCCCTGTACCGTAACATTACTGCGATTTTTCAGGATAATTTAGGCGCATTTTTTCCGCCGTAAAAAACGGGGCTGTCCGATCCACATTCTTGGAAACTGAAGCTTCCGAACGAGTCTAGTAGGCTGATTAGGCTAAACGGCAGCCAAAGATTTTACCACCAAGGCGAGGAAGGTACCACAAAAGCGCACGAAAAAAGAATAGAGTTGTTCAATAACTGAAGTTATTGAACAACTCTATTTTTAAATAGGGGATTATG
>JAIRXO010000303.1 GCA_031268255.1 Spirochaetaceae bacterium | reverse complement strand
TACCACAGGGCGAAAAAGTCAGTTATAAAATCAATTATAATGAAGTGATTTTAAATTTGAAGTTACATTTTGAAGTTACATCTGGGCCTCCCGCAGCCTCATGACCACCACCGCCGCGCCGGAACCGCTGTTTATCACCGCAAGAGAATCGGGTCTGCCGTTAAGGTAGTTGAGTTCGCTGAAAAAAAAGCCGTTGACCATTTGGGTTCCCGCCTGAATCACGGTATCATAGGTAACGCGGAGCGCGTCGCCCATGCGTACCGTCCCCCGGGGATTGCGGAGGTAGTAGACATAGGAAGGGCCGTTTTTAAAAACAACGGTAAAGGAACGGCTCTGGTCAGAATAGGCCGTGTAGAAAATATGGCTGATTGTATCCGCGGCGGAACGGCTCCGGTCTCCGCCGGGATAGACCTCCGCCGCGGCAAGCAAGAGGCTTTCCGTAACCACAGCCTGCTGGTTTTCGCCCGGCAGGAAGGCCGCGCCGGCGCCCTGGGACTCAGTCAAAGCGCCGGAACTGTTCCCGCCGCCCTGTGACTCTGATTCTTGGGGAAAAACAGGATTGGGCGGGGGAGGTGGCGGAGGCGGCGGAATGGGGAGCAGCGGACGCAGACCTGAGGGGGCGCTCCTTGTACCGCTCCGGCCACTGCCCGCGCCACTGCCACTACCACTACCCGCGCCGGTTCCGCTGCCCGCGCCGCTGTCGCTGCCCGCGCCGGGCCAGGGCTGCTGGGCGGGCAGACGGACGCCCAAAAGAAGAAACGCCGCGAGAAGAAAGCCCGCCCTACAACGCGGCAGGAACATACGCATCCTCCTTATGGCAATCATGAACAAAACCGTATCGCCAGTGCCAGACCGGGACGGAAAGTTCCGAAGAAAAAGGATTGGCGCGGTTAAAATCGGGGAGCCAGGCGGAGTCCTGTACCAGCTCCTGATAAAAACCGTCATCGATGCCGAACTCGGCAAGCCAGTTGAGGACGGTTTCGTATTCCCGCGTATTTACAAAACGCTCCGGCCCCGAACCGCCTGAGGGCGTATACTGGGTCATCACCGAAAGGAGTGCCCTGCCTTGCGCCTGATCGGCAAACCAGCGCAGCACCTTCCGGGTGCTTTCAAGATAACCGGGAAGAACCAGATGGCGTATAATGACCCCCCTCTGGAGGATTTCGCCCCGGTATTCGCGCCCACCCTGCATATCCATCATGGCAAGTATGGCTTTTTCAGCCGCTTCCGGGTAATCAGGCGCCCGGAAGAAACGGGCGGCAAGGTCCGTATCCAGGGTCTTGAGGTCAGGCAGCCAGACATCCACCACGTCACGGAGAAGAAAGAGAGCGTCGGGGTTTTCGTAAGCCGAAGAATTCCAGAGTACGGGAATCTGCAGGCCCGCGCGCCGGGCGGCCCGGATCGCCTCCCCAAGGGCCGGAACAGCATGACTCCCCGTAACAATATTGATGTTTTCGGCCCCCATTTCCCCAAGGGCAAGAAAAATCCCGGCAAGTTCATCCTGGGATACGGAGCGGCCCATGCCTGAGCGGGAAATCTGGTAATTCTGGCAGAAAACGCAGCCCAGGGTGCAGCCCGACACAAAGACCGTTCCCGACCCGCCGCCGCCGCTTAAGGGAGGCTCTTCGCCCCGGTGTATAGACGCCGAGGCAATACGGATTTCCGCGCCCTCGCCGCAGAACCCCCGCCTTCCCTCAAGACGCCCCGCGCCGCAAAGCCGGGGACAGAGCGTACAGGAACGGAGATTTTCCATACAGGTATCATTCACCTGCGGAAATATTAAGAAGGCTGTTCAGGTTGAATGTTCCCCTTTCCGGCGTTTCCCGCGCCGCCTCTCCCCGCAGCAGGGCGGCAAATTCCCCGGCAAGTTCCTCTATCGTGGTTCTGAACAAGCCGAAAAGTTCTTCCCCGTTATAGCCGCCCGAAGTAACGGCAATGGTTTCCCTGCTCCGCGCGGAAAGGGTTTTTGAATACCACGCCCTGCCGCTTGCCGCGTCGCTTAAAGTAAGGGACATGGAAACAAGGGCCCGCATTTTCCCGCTCTTTCCTATACCTGAAGCCATATCCTTGGTAAAATTGAATTCCACCGCCGCCAGACTTACCGCGCCTGTTCCCGCCATCAGGGCCGGAGCGAATTCCTTGTCCTTGGCCGATACATACCGGTAGCCCGGCGGAGTAACAAAACCCCGGGCAGCGGCCCTGTTGTCAACACGGGCAGCCTGATATGCCGCGGCGCCAAGCACCAGATCACGGTCAAGAGCGGCAATACCCTCACGGTTCATAACCCGGAACACAATAGCCTCCGCCTCGGCGATAAACAGTTCCGCATAACTTACATAATCGGCGTTTTCGACCGTGTTAAGACGTACACCCAGCACATCCCTGAGAAAACTGCCGTCCCGCTGTACGGACTTTTCTTCGTCCGCCCAGTGAATATCATTATTGGCCCGCAGGGCAACCAGGGCCACCGGTTCGCGGTTCACCCCGCCCACAGCCGAACTCGCGCATCCTGAGCAGGCCAAAAAAACCGCCAGCACAGGTACAATGACCTTCAGTTTCATAGGACAAGTATACACCTGCCCGCCCCATAAAAGTAAGGGGGGCCTGTTTCCTCACGGCCCTTGCGCACAAGAACCTGAGCTTCCGGCCCCCCTGCGGCCGCACCGCCCCCGGCTTCGCCGAGGTGCGTTGCGGCCTACCCCCCCAGTGAAAGCCATGTACCGTAAAGCCAGATGAACAAGTACAGACCGCTTAGGCAATGCACCCCGCTTTTTACGAAACGTCCGGGGATGCCGGGCGTTCTTTTTGTTTGTTCTTCCATTTTAAAGCATTAAATAATAAATATAATGCCATTATTCGTAAAATCATCCATATTAAAATTGATACACCGTTTGCGCCGGAACGTATGCTGTTGGGTATTCCCATTATATAATCAACAAATTCTAATACAGACAAAATAAGACCTGCAAATATAGCGAACGTTGTCCATCTGGCATAATTTATAAAGGCTGCCAATAGCAGCAAAAACGGGACAAAATATATCGCACTGGAAATTACCGCGGCAAAATAAGACGCATATTCTTCAAATGATGTATAATATGTAAATAGTGATTTTACCCCAAATACAAATAATAAAACAGAATATCCTGATCTGCCATTTTTTATATGAAACCCCGGATCGGTTACCGTGTTTTGGACAGGTTTTCCGTCAACCTCGATTCCAACACCTTTAAACATTGATTTAATAATTGACGAAAACGAATTTCCGGCATCTATCCATGCTGTAATTTTTACAGGATTTACTTCTGGATTTGCCACAAATTCAAATTTAGTTTTTTGTTCCTCAATAAATCCAAGTAAAGCCCCGTTATGCATTATTTCCAAAGCAGGTTTTTTCCCGGTAAAGAAATACGCTTCAAAAACATCATCATTTACCATAAAAGAATAAATCGTCTTTTTTGCCTTTTTGTCTCTTTTAATGGTGGACCCAATTATAGTCATTTTTCCCTCCGTGGTATT
>JAIRXO010000291.1 GCA_031268255.1 Spirochaetaceae bacterium | reverse complement strand
GGGGGCATACGCGTCTGGGAGACGCTCAGGGGCAGGCAGCTTTTCTTTTTCCATGACGAGCACTATGCGGGTGTTTCAGCCCTTGCCTTTGCCCCGGACCTGCGTTCCCTCCTTATCAGCGCCGGCGGGGCGGAGTATGTATTGGACCTTCCTCCCCTGGAGGACGAGGATTCCGCCCTTTCCCCGGAAGGGCCTCCTCCAGGGGCGCTGGCAGCCTATCGCGGGCGGGACTTTTCCCTGGCCGCGTCTGATGACGGCTCATTGATCCTGCGGGATGAACATACGGGAACGGAACTTTTCCGGTACTACTGTTTAGCCGGGGAAAACGGTCCCTGGCTGTGTATGGGTTCCGGCGCATGGTACGATACCGGAGGAGGGACAGCGCGGGCGGATGCTGTTCTGCTCCTTGAAGCCTGGGGAAGGGAAAGGCCCCTTTCGTGTTTTGCCGAACTGCTCTTCAGGCCCGGCCTCCTTTCGCCGGACAGGACGGCCCCGTTTCCTGACAGCCTGCTCGAAAAGCGGCAAGAGCCTCCCCGCCTCAGATTCAAGGGTGAAGTTCTCATGCGGCCTGACGGGAGGGAAGCGGAACTAAGCGTTACGGTCAGCGGTCAAAAAGGCGCTGAGGCTCTGGCGGTACTGTACCGCCGCGATAAGGCGGGCCATGAATTCCCGGTCATGCTTTTTCCGCTACAGGGGCCCGGAAAAGACGCGCGTTCTTACGACACCGTGGTAAAGCTCCCCCTGGAGCCGGGCGAAAACCACATGGGTCTTTCGGTTTTTAACCGTGAACGCACTGTTGAATCCGAGCGGCTTTGGGTTTCATGTTATGCGAAACCCGATACGGTCTATGCCGTGTCAGAGGCGGACGCCGCCCTGCCGCTTCTTCATGTTGTGTCCGATTCCTCAGGAAACGCCCAGGGCCGGGCGGAATTTGACGCACTGCTTTCCCGGCAGGATCAGGGAGAACTGTATTCGGCGGTAGAAACGCATAACGGCCTTGGGGGGCTTCTGGATGCTGTTTTTTCTTCTGACGATGTCCTGCTTTTTTTCCTGGACGCGGCGGACTCAGAGGGTGATTTTTCTTTTTTGTCCGCTGACGGCGATGGCGGCGTACACAAACTGGATTTTCTCCGTTCCCTTCCCCGGCTTGGTTCGGAAAAAAATATTTTCATCTTCAATTTGAATTTTGAAGGCCCGGAAAGCGGTATTGTTTCTTCCGGCGCGGATGACAGGCTTGAGGCGGCTTTCCGCCGTCTTGTACGCTGGCTGGAACCTTCTCCTGTCCTGCTTGCGCCGTCTCCGCCGGAAGCGTCCGGGCAGGGGGCCGCCGCGTTCTTTGCGGTGATGAATGAGGGCGGCGAACCGTATCCGGCTGTTTCCACGGTGTTCGCCGGTATGGAACGCCTCCTTGCCGAACAGGGCCGCCTTTCCTTGGCGTTCCTGCCCGAGAGCCGTTTGTACGGGGACTTAAGGATTATAGACCGTGATGCCGGGCGGGGAGTGTCCGTACCTGGCGGCGGCTCCGGCGGTAGTCCCGGAGCTTCGCTGTTTTCCGGCCTGAGTCTCCAGGGATTGAGTCTCCAGGGCCTCCGCCCCGGTCTCGGCGTAAGTTTTGCCGAACTGGACCCGGCCAATTACCGGGACTTTAATCCCCGGGCCCTTGCCGCCATGGGCGTGGAGCCCTACATGATACTGTATCTTTCGGGGCGGAATTTATACCTGAACGGCCAGTATGACAAGGCCATAGAAGAATACACCCGGTCCATAGGGCTTAACGCCGCCTTTGCCGCTGTCTACGCGGCCAGGGGCAATGCCTATAACCGTAAAGGCGATTTCGGACCGGCTGTCGGGGACTATAGCAGGGCGCTGCGCCTGGAACCTGACTCCGCCGAAGTGTATAACTACCGGGGCTTTGCCTATGCCGCCGGGGGAGACTTTGGCCGGGCCATCGAGGACTACAGCCGGGCCATAGGAGGCAGAACCGGATATGCCGACGCGTATTATAACCGGGCCCGGGCCTATGAAGGCCGCGGCGAACACGAAAAAGCCATAGCGGATTATTCCAAGGTTATAGAACTGGAACCCCGGAACGCCTCAGCGTATAACAGGAGAGGCTGCGTGTTTTACGATCTCTTCGACGACGACAGGGCCATACGGGATTTTGGCGAAGCCATCAGGCTTGCTTCGGGCAACGCGGTGTACTACCACAACCGGGGAAACGCCTGGTACAGCAAGGGCGATTACGAAAGGGCCCTCGCCGACCTCAACCAGGCCCTTGCACTGGACCCGCGTTATGTGTCAGCCTACCGGAGCCGCGCCGCCGTCTGGCAGAAAAAAGGCAACACGGCAAACGCCTCCCGCGACCTCGAAGCAGCGCTTGGAACCAGGTAGGCTGTTCGGCACTAAGCCGCGCCTAGAGCCTGGGCACAATGCCGCTTACCACAGGAAGGCCGCTGTCCGGGGCCGAAGGTTTTCTCCTCGAAAAAAAGAAAGCCGATACGGCAAAGACAGCGCCTGAGCCAAAAGAAATGGCGTCTTTTTGTTCCGCGCGGCCTGTAACAGAAGCAAGGCGGTCCCCTATAACCAGGCCGCCTATAAAGAGCATGGCGCAGAGGGCAAGCCTGAGAAGGGCGGCCTTTTTTCTCGCGCCGCCCTCTGAGCGCAGTTCCACAAGGTCATTGATTTTGGCGCCGCAGAGATTGACGGCCTCCACAAAGGCTTCGCTTTTCGTGTCAAAATGGCAGCAGCTTCCCGACGCGCTTTCCCTTTCAACCTTTACAACCGCGATGGTATCTTTAAGGTTGATGACGATTCCCGTTTCTTTCATGTTTCGCTCCTTGGTATTGTCCTCCGGCTCATTCAATAGTATCATAGTATATCAAAAATTATGGA
This sequence comes from Spirochaetaceae bacterium, assembly GCA_031268255.1. GTDB lineage: Bacteria > Spirochaetota > Spirochaetia > Treponematales > Breznakiellaceae > JAIRTD01. The sequence continues at coordinate 1,289 of JAIRXO010000291.1, read as the reverse complement.
GAATTTATGTTGAAAGCGCGTTTGGGCCGCACCGGCCTCACGGTCAATAAAGACGGTTTCGGGGTTTTGCCGCTGCAGCGTACCGCCAAAAACGACGCTGTACGCATACTCAGGAAAGCCCTTGACGGCGGTATCAATTTTTTTGATTCCGCCCGGGCCTATTCGGACAGCGAGGAAAAGATCGGCGCGGCCTTTGAAAAAAGGCGGGGCGAATTTGTCCTTGCCACCAAGACCAAGGCGGGGACGGCGGACGGTTTTTACAAGGACCTGGAAACAAGCCTCGCCTTCCTCAAAACAGATTATATAGATATCTACCAGTTTCATAATCCGTCTGTCCTGCCCAGGCCCGGCGACGGTTCAGGCTGTTACGAGGCCATGCTCAAGGCCCGTGACCAGGGTAAAATACGTTTTATCGGCGTTACCAATCACCGCCTCAGCGTGGCAAAAGAGGCTGTCGAAAGCGGCCTGTACGATACCCTTCAGTTTCCCTTCAATTATCTTTCTGCCAAAGAAGAGGAAGACCTCGCCGGACTTGCCGCGGAACACAACATGGGATTCATCGCCATGAAGGGCCTGAGCGGCGGGCTCATTACCGATATTGCCGCCGCCCGCGCCTACCTGGCCGCGTGGCCTTTCGCGGTTCCCATCTGGGGCATACAGCGGGAGAACGAACTGGAAGAACTTCTGCGGGTAATGGAGGAACCGGCGCTTCTCAGCGAAGAACAAAAGAGGCGCATTGAATCTGACCGGGCCGAACTGCGCGGCGGGTTCTGCAGGGCCTGCGGCTACTGTATGCCCTGTCCTGTGGGCATAGAGATCAACACCTGCGCCCGCATGTCATTGCTCTTGCGGAGAATGCCCCCCGCGCCGTTTCTTGGCGAAAAGTGGCAGAAGGAAATGGCCAAAATCGACGGCTGCCTTCACTGCCTCCGCTGCGCGGCCCGCTGCCCCTACGGCCTTGATACGCCTTCCCTCCTGGAAAAAAATTATCAGGACTATAAAAAAATGCTTTCAATTTAAGAAGAATTTAACCACAACGAACGTTCCGGCTGTATGCGCAATATGGCCTTTTATATTTCATTCTAATTCTTTTAATTTATTTTTTGGAACCCATCCTGTTTCATTTGTTATTTTATTTTTTAACCATATCCAATCATTAAGTTCTTTTATTCCTTCTACAATTGTTCCTGTTTCAATGTCCAATTCTTTTGCAGAATAATCCTCGATAATTATTCCATAATCATCTTTATATTCTATTATTTGCTCTGGAACCCAACCTTTATTTGAAT
>JAIRXO010000280.1 GCA_031268255.1 Spirochaetaceae bacterium | reverse complement strand
TCGGGGCTCAGGGAAAATCTTTTTCCCAAGGCGGCGTTTATCCACGGGGATATACTCCGGTACCAGGACCTCAGGCTGTCGATGCGGGACCAGGAAGCCGCCGTATACCTCGCGGCGTTCAAGGCTGTAGGGGAATCAATGATCAAGCCGGAAAAATATTCGGTAAACAATATCATTGGAACCGTCAATCTCCTCAACGCCGCTTCCGAGGAGGGGCTTGCGTACATTATCTTTTCGTCCAGCGCGGCGGTGTACGGCGAACCGGCCTATCTTCCCATTGATGAGAATCATCCGGCCAATCCTGAAAACTACTACGGTTTTACCAAACTCGAGATAGAAAAATTCCTCGGCTGGTATGACAGGCTCAAGGGAATACGCTACGCGAGTCTCCGCTACTTTAACGCCGCGGGCTACGATGTCAAAGGAAGAATCACCGGGCTTGAGCAGAATCCGGCCAATCTTATTCCGGTGATCATGGAGACGGCCTGCGGCATGAGGAATGAACTCACAATTTTCGGCGGCGACTATGACACGCCTGACGGAACCTGCATACGGGACTACATTCATGTAAACGACCTTGCCGCGGGTCATGCCCTGGCTCTGGACTATATAGCGAAACATGGCAAAAGCCTCACCGTCAATCTGGGAAGCGAGACAGGAAGTTCTGTCATGGAAGTGCTGGAAACAGCCCGCCGCGTTACCGGAAAACCCATTCCTTCGCGCATGGCTGGCCGCAGGAGCGGAGACCCCGCGAGGCTTACCGCTTCGGCAAAGCTGGCCAGGGAACTTTTGGGATGGCAGGCGCGGTACTCTGATATGGAAACCTTAATCAGTACCAGTTGGAAGGCTTACAGTGCCGCTCAAAAAACCGGACAGTAAATGGTCAAAATAGAAAATAATCTCTCACGGGGCAACGTACTGTCCAAGCTCGTTCTCTTTGCCCTCCCCTTTCTCGCCTCGAACATAGTTCAATCCTTTTACAATGTGGCTGATATGCTTATCGTAGGCAATTTCAGCGGCATGGTAAGCATGTCTGGAGTCAATATAGGGGGACAGGTTACCCTTATTCTCACCAATATGGTAATAGGACTCGCCGTAGGCGCTACGGTACTCATAGGCCAGTATGTGGGGTCGGGCAATCAGGAGGGCCTGGAAAAAGTTACCGCCACCATTATCACCGTCCTTGTAATACTGGGCCTTGCCATCACCGTTCTGATGCTCGCCTTCAAGAGAACGGTTCTTACCCTTATCAAGACCCCCGCCGAATCCTATGCGGAAAGCGACCGCTACCTTACCATCACCGTAATAGGAATCATCTTTATTTTCGGCTACAACGCCCTGAGCGCCATACTCAGGGGCATGGGGAATTCAAAACAGCCCTTTTACTTTGTCCTCGCGGCCTGCGTTGCCAACGTGATCCTGGACCTGGTCTTTGTCGCCGTCTTTCACTGGGACGCCGCGGGAGCGGCCCTTGCCACGGTCATCTCCCAGGCCATGAGCGTATTCCTCTGTATAGGATACATGGTCAAAAATAATTTCCAGTTTAATTTCCGCCTCAGGTCATTCAAGATATATAAAAAAGAACTGGCCCTTATCTTCAGGATAGGAATTCCCACCTGCGTCCAGAACGCCGTTACGAGCATTTCGTTTCTTTTTCTTACCGCCCTGGTGAATGTAATCGGCGGGGTCAGCGCCTCCGCGGCGGTGGGCGCGGTTGGTAAATTCAACAGCTTTGTTTTCATGCCCACCATGGCGATGAGTTCCTCCATCTCGGCCATGAGCGCCCAGAACATAGGGGCAAAAAGGCTTGACCGGGCGGTACAGACCTGCCGCATAGGTACGGCGTTTTCGGTCTGCGTTACCTATACGTTCTTTATCCTGGTACAGCTTTTTCCCGCGGCCATACTGTCCCTTTTCGGCAGCGACCCGGTCATGATAGAGAACGGCGTTACCTATATCAGGTCCTTCAGCCTGGATTTTCTCCTCATACCCTTTGTGTTCTGTATCAACGGCTTCCTCATAGGCGGGGGGCATACCATAGTTACCCTGGCTTCAAGCATACTGTCATCGTTGCTGCTCAGGATTCCGGTCTGTTATTTTTTGGGAGTAAGCGCCGGCCTGGGTCTCCGGGGCGTCGGCCTGGGGGCCCCCGCGGCGAGCCTGGGAACCCTCATTCTTACGGTCATTTACCTCATGACAGGGGCCTGGAAACACAACGCGATAAAGCACTCATCGCGGTAAGGCTTGCGCGGGAAACCGCTTTACCAGGGCGCCTTTTGCCGCCCGGCATCGCCCGTAATGGTGTTCCGTTATTCGCGCGCTAACTTTACCAAAGGCGCAAAAACAGGTATTCTGCCCTTGAGGAGCATGATGATGAAAGAGAAGGTTTTTGAATATATCGAAAAGAGCGCCGGTCTGGCGGTCGAACTGGAAACAGAACTTACCAAAAGGCCCGCTGTCTCTCCCGATTCAGGGGGAGAAGGGGAACTGGATAAATGCCTGTTTCTTGAGGACTATCTCAAGAAGCGCGGCATCAGCTCCCTTGAACGCTATGACGCCCCGGACTCCCGGGCGAAAGGCGGCGTGAGGCCCAATCTCATCGCCACCATCGCGGGCCGCAAAGACAGTTCCCGGCTGTGGATCATGAGCCACCTTGACGTGGTTCCCCCCGGAGAGGCCTCGCTCTGGGAAAGCGATCCCTGGACCGTCGTCGAAAAAAAAGACGGCCCCCTGGGGCACAGGCTCATAGGCAGGGGCGTTGAGGATAACCAGCAGGGCCTTGTATCTTCGGTGCTGGCAGCACTGGCCCTTCTTGACCGGGGCGTTACGCCGGCCTATACGGTAAAGCTCCTCTTTGCCGCCGACGAAGAAAACGGCAGCCATTACGGCATCGAGTGGCTCCTCGAGAACCAGGGCAAAACCATACCTGAACTTTTCCGCCAGGACGACATGGTGCTTATTCCCGATGGAGGGGACCAGGAAGGCGCTTCAATAGAAATCGCCGAAAAGAACATAGTCTGGGCCCGTTTTGTTACCAAGGGCGAACAGTGCCACGGCTCCATGCCCGACAGGGGAATCAACGCCCATCTTGCCGGGGCCGATCTTGCCGTGAGGCTGCATTACCGGCTCATGGAAAAATTCTCCGCGCGGGACGCCATATTTGAGCCTGACTATTCCACCTTTGAGCCGACCAAAAAAGAGGCGAATGTTCCCAACTTCAACACCATACCCGGTGAGGATGTATTCTGCATGGATATGCGTATCCTTCCCTGCTATCCCGCCGATACGGTCCTCGCGGAAGTTGACCGCATAAAGGCCGAAGTGGAAAAGCAGTACAGGGTCGGCATAAGCTATACCCTGGCCCAAAAGATGGAATCCAAACCGACTCCCGCCGGCGCCCCCCTGGTCAAGCTCATCTCCCAGGCCGCTGCCGGAGTGTACCAGGTAAAGACAAAAACCATAGGCATAGGCGGCGGGACCGTAGGCGCGTATCTGCGCAACAGGGGCATAGATTCGGCGGTCTGGTGCCGCATCGACGACAGGGCCCATTCTCCCAATGAATATGCCCTCATGGCCAATATACTCGGCGACGCCAAGGTAATGGCCCTGCTCATGATGCGGGAATAGGCGGTTTTAGGGGAACGCTAGGCATTATGCGTCTTATCACCGCCGCCGCTATGCTTCCCCCGCATCTTGCCGCTTCACTGAGCCCTGAGGAAGCGGCCTATATCGAAATAGTCAGGGCGCGGGGGCTGCCCTTTGCCGTAACCGGACACTTCGCCTCTCTTGCCGGCCCGGGGCGGGACGATCCTATCAGGCGTCAGTTCATGCCTGATCCGAGGGAAGAGCTGGACGATCCTTTTGCCCTTGCGGACCCCCTTGGCGAAGCCTCTTACCGGGTTCTCCCCAGACTTGTGCGCCAGTACCGGAACCGGGCGCTCCTTAAAACCACCGGCCTTTGCGGGGGCTGCTGCCGTTTCTGCTTCCGCCGGGTGTGGATGGCGGAAGAGGCCCCTTTCATCCCTGAGGACGAGGCAGGGGCCGCGCTTGCCTGGCTCAAAGGCCGCCCCGAAATACGGGAGCTTCTTCTATCGGGCGGCGACCCCCTGTGGGCCCCTGAGGAGGCGGAAAAGCTCATAAGCCGCATCAGGGGTGAATTCCCTTTCCTGCG
>JAIRXO010000276.1 GCA_031268255.1 Spirochaetaceae bacterium | reverse complement strand
ATGTATATAAAAAGGCATATCTTGATCGGAAGTTATATTCCCGGATAATGGGGGAGCGGCATTATCAACCGTCTAAGAATACGACTATCGCTTTCGGTATGGCTTTAGAATTGCCTTATGCGGACTTTAAGGTCTTTCTCCAAAGTGCCGGATATTCATTGAATCATAACTCTGATTTTGACTTGGTTGTCAAGTTTTGTATACAGAGTAAAATTTATGATATTATGAAAGTTAATGAAATTTTGGAGGAAAGAAGGCTGCCCATTTTATGAAGATAAGTGCCGCAATAGCGTATTTTGGCATTGACAAATTCCCTTCCATCCCCTAGCTTGTTTTTATGCCTTCCGGTTCCGGCGTATTCGCTACTCTGCCTGATAATTTCTTTTCTCCCCTGGCGCGGCTTAACCGTGAGCATTACGCGGCGCTGCTGATTCTCTACTACCGGCTTTTTCAGGAAAACGCCCGGGGACTTGAGCGGGAGCAGGTGATACGTTCCTTTACGGAGTATCTTGGTCAGCACCGGAACGCGCTGGCCGACGAAGGGGCCGACGACTTTTCCCCAGCCGGTGAATCCGCCCTTGACGGCGGAACCGAAACAGACGACGAAACGCCGGAACTGGACTTTGGCCGGCCCCGGCCCGAAAGCGGCGCTTCCCGGACCACGGAGGAAACTACGGAGGAAATCGTGGAGGATGCCGGGGAAACCGCCGCCATAGGCGGGAAAACCGGAGACCGGGCTCTGGCGAATATTTTCCTCCGGCGGCTTATCGGTACGGGCTGGCTTTCCGAAGAAACCCTGAGCGATTACAGCCGGGTGATCAACATCACCCCCTGGGGACGGCCTTTTTTTGAAGCCCTTGCCCGGGTGGAAGAGGGACTCAAGACCGAATATGAAAGCCATGTAGTGGCGGTCTATTCCCTGCTCTGCGGGGACGCCGTGGCGGAGAACGGCCACTACGCGGTGCTGAACGCCCACGGAACCACCCAGACCCTGATCGATTCCCTTAAAGTTCTTTCCCAAAGTATCAAGGGCCACTATGACAGGCTCACCGGCGACGCGGAATCGTCTGACATACGCGGCATCCTTCATCTGCATTACGATCTTTACGCGGCGGATATTCTTGACGGCGCCTACAAGCGCCTCAAAACATCGGACAACCTTTCCCGCTACCGGCCCCGTATCATCAAAAAGGTGGGCGATCTTCTGGCCGATGAAAAATGGCTTTCAGACAGCGCCCGGAAACTGTCCCGCAATAATTCCCTTCCCCAGGAGGACAACAAGCGGCGGCTCGAAACCATGCTGGAGGATATCCGGGACACCCTCCGGGCGGTGGACCCCCTGCTGGAGGACATAGACCGCCGGAACATGCTCTATGCCCGTTCCAGTGTCGAGCGGGTCAAGGCCCTGCTTGAGCCTGATTCCACACTGGCGGGAAAATTGAGCCTTTTGGTTAAAGAAATCTACAGCGGAAAAACAAGGGACGGGGAGAGCGGGGAAACGCGTCTGGCCCACCGCCTCCACCGGATCAGAACCTTTGCCCCCGAGTCCCTGTACCGCCGCTACCAGCGGGAGACCGCCGACTTTAGCCGGGAGACATCGCCGGTGGACAGGGAAGCCATGGAAAGGGCCGAAGCGGCGCTCTTAATCCGGCTCAGGCGGCAGTTGGGGGTAAAGCGTATCGGCGACTGGCTCGACAGCCAGGGCGGCAGGGAACATCTTCTTTCCGCGCGGGACCTGATAAAGGACGAAGCCTCATTCATCCATTTTGTTTATTCAGTCCTTTATGCCGATTCACGGCCAGCCTTTGGCTACGGCATCGAAGAAGCCGAATACGCGGGAGAGACAGCCGGGGATACTGTGGGAGCTTCTGTCAGGGCCGGCGGCTATGTCGTGCCCGGCGTAACGCTGCGGAGGAAGGAATGATACGCGATCTTGAAGGGCTGCGCCTCATTGCGGAACTTACCGAAGGCGAGTTTGACCTCTTTAAATCCGCGGTCCACACCCTGCTGGCAAAAACCTTTATCATCCGCGGCGTCAGGAAAGAGGAGGAGCTTTACGATTTTACCATACGGAACAGCAGCCTCTTTGACGCGTGGTTTTCCTGCATGGACGCGGTTCTTGTACGGGACGAAAGCCTCGGGGTCGTATGTTTCCGCGGCGGCGGCGATACCCGGCTCCGTCTTGGCAGGGAGGAAACCTGCGCCCTCCTTACCGCCAGGCTTCTCTACGAAGAAAAACGGACAGAACTGAGCCTTACCGCCTTTCCAACGGTAACAGTTTTTGATTTTGTGCAGCGATACAATGTTATGACCGGAGACGAAATCAAAAAGACCAGGCTTATCGAGGTACTCCGCCGCCTGCAGACCCACAAACTCATCGACACCGACTCACGGGATATTTCAGGCGGGGAGGGTATCATCATCCTTTACCCCAGCCTGGCCATGAGCATTGACCGGGACAGCATCGACGATCTTTTGGCTTCGTTATCGCGTGCGGAAAAAACAACAGCGGAAAAAACAACAGCGGAGGAAACCGGCGAGACGTAATGCCCGCCGTAACGTCCGCCGGGAGTTCTACACCCCGGCCACCCCGGCCAGCGCGGCGCGGTACAGTTCTTCGTATTTTTTGGCCGGCCCTTCCCAGGAAAATTTTTTCTTCATGCCCCTGAGGCGCATGGCTTCTATCTGTTCCCGCTTGTTGTAGTAGGCCCAGACCGCCCAGCCTGCGGTATTGTATATGGCCTGGGGGGTAAGGTCGTTAAAAATAAAGCCCGTACCTTCCCCGCTTTCCTGGTCGTAATTCTCCACGGTGTCGGCCAGCCCCCCGGTGTTCCGCACTATGGGAGGCGTACCGTAGTTAAGGGAATACATCTGGTTAAGGCCGCATGGCTCATAACGGCTGGGCATGAGGAAGAAGTCGCTTCCCGCCTCAATGAGGTGGCTGAGTTCTTCGCTGTACCCTATGCGGCCCCGGAAATTGGGCAGCCGGGACGAGAGGCTCCTGACCTCGTGCTCGCACCAGCTCTCCCCGGTTCCCAGTATGACAAGCTGGAGAGCCATGTCCCTGCATATTGAATAAGCCGAACCGTAGGCGGGTCCGAAAAGTTCCCCGATTCCCTTCTGGCTTGTCATGCGGGTAATCATGCCAATGACAGGCACATCAGGGTCTATGTCCAGGCCGAATTCCTCCTGGAGGGCTTCCTTTGCCGCCGCCTTGCCGCTCATGTCGTTTTCCCCGTAGGGTTTGGGTATGCTCTTGTCCCTTCGGGGATTCCAGATTTTTGCGTCTATGCCGTTCAGTATGCCCGAATAATCTTCGGCGCGGGAACGGAGAACCCCGTCAAGCCTGAACCCCTGTTCCCTTGTCATGGTTTCTTTCGCGTAACCGGGGCTTACCGTATTGAGCTTTCCGGCGCAGCAGAGACCGGCCTTGAGTATGTTCATCATGGCGCCGTCCTCAAAGCCCGCCTCATAAAAACACCAGGCGGGGAGGCCCGTATAGCCGAAGTTATCCCGGGCGTATATGCCCTGGTATCCCAGATTATGTATGGTGAGTACCGAAGATGTTTTTGGGAAAGCGCCGGACTCAAGATATTTAAGAAAGACCGGAACCATGGCCGCCGGCCAGTCATGGGCGTGGAGAATGTCGGGTATCCATTCTATTTTGCGGCAGAGCTGAAACACCGAGCGGGAAAAAAAACTAAAGCGCCTTGGATTGTCAAGGAAATCAGGCTCCTGGGGTACGCCGTAGACACCGTCCCTGCCAAAGTATATCTCGTGGTCAATAAAATAGACCTGGACGGGATTCTTTTCCGGTGAACCGGGAAGCTCCGCGCGGTAGACCGCGCACCATTCTTCCATGCCGCCCATGGGAACCCCCATGGCCCCTTCGATCCTTGTAAGATGCGAACGGTCTATAGAATAGTAGCGGGGCATGACAACGCGTACATCGTGGCCGAGTTTCGCCAGAACGAGGGAGAGGGCGGCGGCCATATCGGCAAGCCCCCCTGTCTTGGCAAAGGGAACCGCCTCACTGGTACACATCAGTATTTTCACTAGAATTTTTCTACCATTGATAAACCGTTTTCGGTAACTATCTTGAGCCCCTTTTCGTTATCCTGGAGCTTAAAGATCACCACCGCCTTGCCGGCCTGTCCTTCCAGGGACGCGTAAAGGTATTCAATATTCACCTGGGATTTCTGGAAGAGTTCCATAACCCCGGCAAGGCTTCCCGGTGTGTCAGTAACCTCCACGGCGACAACACTGGTCTCCCTGGTGGTAAAACCGGCGCTCCCCAGGGCCGCGACAGCGGCGTCGCTCTTGTCAACGATGAGCCGCAATATGCCAAAATCAGCCGTGTCGGCTATGGAAATGGCCCTGATATTGATGCCCGCCTGGGCCAGTACACGGGTAACATCCCCGAGGCGTCCGGCGTTATTTTCAAGAAAAACCGATATCTGCTTAATCTGCATGGCTAAACCTCCTTACATGGACCTGTTAAATCTGCCTCTTGTCAATGACTCTTTTTGCCTTGCCTACGGAACGCTCGATGGTTTTTGGTTCCACAAGTTTTACCTTGACCGTGATCTGAAGTTTTGATTTCATCACCCCTTCGATTTTTGAGCGCAGCGCCTCAAGGCCCCTGGTTTCATCACTGAATATTTCTTTTTTTACTTCTACCTGGAGTTCCACTTCGTCGAGGCGGGTCTCTCCCCGGTCAACCACGATGAGGTACTGGGGTTCGGTCCCTTCAATCTCGAACAGGGCGTGTTCAATCTGGCTGGGGAACACATTGACCCCCCGTATGATGAGCATGTCGTCGGTGCGGCCAAAAAGACGGTGCATTTTCAGCGTGGTCCTGCCGCAGGAACAAGGTTCCCTCATAAAGTAGGTAATGTCGCGGGTCCGGTAGCGGAGCAGGGGAGTCCCTTCCTTGGTGAGGGTGGTAAAGACCAGCTCTCCCTTTTCGCCCTCGGGGAGCACTTTGCCCGAGACCGGATCAATGATTTCCGGGTAAAAGAGATCCTCATTGATGTGGAGCCCATCCTGGGCCTCACATTCAAAAGAAACCCCGGGACCGATGATTTCGGTAAGACCGTAGATGTCATAAGCCTTCATGCCGTAGCGGGCCTCAATCTCCTTGCGCATATTCTCGCTCCAGGGCTCGGCGCCGAAACAGCCCTTGGAAAGGGGAAGTTTTTTCAGGTCTATCCCCGCGTCCGCCGCTTCCTCGGACACATACAGGGCGTAGGAGGGCGTACAGGTGAGCATGGTGGAACCAAAATCCTGCATCACCATAAGCTGCCGCGCGGTATTGCCCGAAGACATGGGGATCACCTCCGCGCCAATAGTCATGGCCCCGTAGTGAGCCCCCGGACCGCCGGTAAAAAGACCGTAGCCATAGCAGTTCTGGACAATATCGTCTTTGGTACAACCCCCGGCAGCCATAGTCCGGGCCATGGCCTCGCGCCATATATCAATATCCCTTTGGGTGTATTCATCCACAACAGGCTTTCCCGTGGTTCCCGAACTCATGTGGACTTCCACAATACGATCCTTGGGACAGGCAAGGAGACCACGGGGATAATTTTCCCGCAGATCGTCCTTGGTAGTAAAAGGGAGCTTTTCAATATCCCCCAGAGAATGAAGATCGCCTGACCGTACCCCCAGCGCATCCATTTTTTTACGGTAAAAAGGCACTTTTTCGTAGAGAGTTTCCACCAGGTTTTTCAGATTGGCAAGCTGGAGCTTTTTCCTGGCATCAATGTCCATACACTCGT
>JAIRXO010000088.1 GCA_031268255.1 Spirochaetaceae bacterium | reverse complement strand
GCGGAAGAGGAAGAAGCGGAGACTGGGGCTGAGGAAAGCCCCGAAGCCGGGGAGGCTCCTCCCGAAGAGGGTGATGAGGCTCCTGAAGAGTATGAGTGTCCCGAATGTGGCGCGAAGATAACGACGGATATGACCAGTTGTCCCAACTGCGGCATAGGGCTGAGTTTTGAATATGAAGAGGACTAGCGTTCTGTATTTACGGCAAAACGCCAGCATGTCAAAGGGCTTTACCGGTAACGGTTTAACAAAGGTGGAACATGGCTGAGGAATTAGACAACACCCAGAAACCAAAAGTAGAATTGATCAAACACGCGAAATCTGAAGCTGACGCCCAGGACGGAAACAAGAGCCCGCCCGGCGACACGGGAGAGCGCCGCAAGGTGGTGGTGGTAAAAAAGAAACCTTCCGCGCTTCCGGCTGCCGCGGGTAAATATACTCAGCCGAAGGCAGGTCCGGCGCTTCCCTCTGGAGACGCACCTGGTGTTTCTGAAAAACCCGGAGTCCCAGGCGAAAAACCGGTCCGGCCAAAGACAGTTCCGGCCCCCGAAAAAACAGAAGGTGTATCCGCCCTTCCGGCGACACAGCGGCCCGCGGTCGCCGCCGGCAGGGTAGGGGGCCGTCCTGTAGGGCCCCGTCCCGGCGGCGGCCATCCCTTTCCCCAGCGGCCCCAGGGCGCCGCCGGCAGGGTAGGAGGCCGCCCTGTAGGCCCTCCGGGCGGCAGAGGCCCCGACTCATTCCGTCCCCAGGGGCCGCGCCCCTTTGGCCCCGGCGGCAGGGGACCAGCCGGTCCCGGCAGGGGTCCGGGGAATTTCACCGGCAGGGGCGGCCCGCCCCGCAGCGGCGGTCCCGGCGGCAGAGGTCCGGGCATGAGGCCCGGCGGCGCCCCGGCCATTCCCCCCATGGGAGAGACCAAGGGTCCGGCGAAAAAAGCCTTTAAGGCCAAAAAACCCATTTACCAGAAAAAGGAAAAAGAACACGAGATGGAGGAAAAACTCCTCCAGACAAAAAAGAAGATAACCCATATTGCCAATCCCATACCCAAATCCATTGACATCATGGAGGTCATTTCGGTATCCGAGCTGGCTCGCAAGATGAACCTCAAGGCTTCCGAACTGATTCAGAAACTTATGAGCATGGGCATGATGGTAACTATAAACCAGCAGATAGACGCAGAGACCGCCACCCTTCTGGCTTCGGAATTCGGCGCCGAGGTAAAGATAGTCAGCCTCTACGACGAAACGGTGATAGACACCGGCAAGGATGACGACGCCGCGATGGAAGGCCGTCCCCCGGTGGTAACGGTCATGGGCCATGTCGATCACGGCAAGACCAAACTTCTTGACGCCATACGGAGCGCCGATGTGGTGTCCGGCGAGTTCGGCGGCATCACCCAGCATATAGGCGCGTACATGGTGGATACCCCCAACGGCAGGATTACCTTCCTTGATACGCCGGGCCACGAGGCCTTTACCCGCATGAGGGCGAGGGGCGCCCAGGTAACCGACATTGTAGTCCTTGTGGTGGCAGCCGATGACGGCGTTATGCCACAGACCATAGAGGCCATCAATCACGCAAAAGAAGCCGGTGTTCCCATCATCGTGGCGGTAAACAAGATAGACAAGGCAGAGGCCAACCCCGACAGGGTCAAGACCCAGCTTTCCGATCTGGGACTCATGCCCGAGGACTGGGGCGGACAGACCATGTTTGTCGAACTTTCGGCCCTCAAAAAAGAAGGCATAGACAAGCTCATTGACGCCATACTGCTTGAGGCCGAAGTACAGGAACTCAAGGCCAATTACAACAGAAGCGCCGAAGGCAAGGTTCTTGAGTCCCGCATAGACCACGGCAGGGGTATCGTGGCCACGGTCATGGTCGAGCGGGGAACCCTCAAGATAGGCGATTCCTTTGTAGCCGGAGTCTGGCCGGGCAAGGTCAGGGCCCTCTTTAACGACAAGGGAGAAAAGGTTGACACGGCCACACCCGCCATGCCGGTAGAGGTTCTCGGCTTTGAGGGCATACCCGACGCGGGGGATCCCCTGCAGGTTGTGGATGACGAAAAAACCGCCCGGGGCATTTCTTCCAAGCGCCAGGAACTCAAACGTTTTGAGGATGCCAAGAATGTCAGGAAGATAACCCTTGACAACCTGTACGACACGATTAACGACGGCGAGATACAGGAACTAAAGGTCATTATCAAAGGCGATGTTCAGGGTTCGGTGGAGGCCCTGCGTTCAAGCCTCGAAAAACTTTCCACAAAAGAAGTCAGGCTCAATGTCATACAGGCCCTTCCCGGCGCCATCAATGAAGGCGACGTGGACCTGGCTATAGCTTCCAACGCGATCATCATAGGCTTTAATGTCAGGCCGACTCCCAAGGCCAAACTTCTGGCCGATTCCGAAAAGGTTGACATACGGAAGTACAATATCATCTACAGGGCTGTGGAAGAAATAAAACAGGCCATGGAAGGTATGCTCAAGCCCGATACCAAGGAAGAAGTCATAGCCCAGGTCGAGGTCAGGGAAACCTTCAAGGTGCCCAAGGCGGGAACAATAGCCGGCTGTTATGTGTTAAGCGGAAATGTCAAGCGTAGCGCCAGCGTCAATGTCATACGGGAAGCCATCGTGGTGCATACAGGCAGGATAGGGTCTCTCAGGCGCTTCAAGGACGATGTCCGCGAAGTGGCATCGGGCTTTGAATGCGGCATCGGGCTTGACGGCTTTGACGATATACAGAACGGCGACCAGTTTGAAGTATTCGAAATCGTCGAGGTCGCGAGGAAACTTAGTTAGCTTCAGGGTATCATGGCAGAGTACCGTTTGGAACGCGTAGGGCGTCTTATGCAGGAAAAGATAGGCGCCCTTATTGTCGAAAGGAAAATCAAGGATCCCCGGGTGGATTCATTTCTCACCGTTACCAGGGTCGAGGTTTCAAGGGACCTGGGGTATGCCGATGTTTTTGTTTCAAGCTACAAGACTTCCGAAGGGCTCAAGAAAGGTGTAGAAGGACTCAACAGCGCGGCGGGTTTTATCCAGTCCCGGCTTGCGCGGGAAATGCGCATACGGGTAACACCGAGGCTTCGTTTCCATGAGGATTCCGGCATACGGGCCGGCTTTGAATTGACACAAAAAATTGAGGATCTTACCCGTGCGGAGAAACTCTCAGAATAACCAGGATGTTTCAGGCTACATACTGCTCAACAAAAGACCGGGGATAAGCTCCTTTGATTCCCTCGGGGTGATTAAAAAAAATTTGGGAACCCGGAAGGTCGGCCACGCGGGAACCCTGGACCGTTTTGCCCAGGGGCTTCTCATTGTTCTCGCCGGACGGGCCACAAAACTCGCCCCCTGGTTTTCATCTTCCTCCAAGGTCTACCGGGGAACCGTACTCTTTGGCGAAGAAACCAGCACCCTTGACGGGGAAGGAGAGGTCATAGCCCGCGCCGCGCCGCCGTCCAGGGAAGAGATCGAAAGGGTTCTGCCTGAATTTTCCGGGGACATACTCCAGGCGCCGCCGTCTTACTCGGCGGTCCATGTTAAGGGCGAACGCGCCCATGTTCTTGCCCGCCGGGGCGTTGCCCTCGTCATGGAAAAAAGGCCGGTTACGGTCTATAAACTGGTTCTCGACGCCTATACAAGACCCCTGGGCGAAATAACGGTACACTGTTCAGGCGGAACCTACATCAGATCCCTGGCCCGGGATATTGCCCTGGCCGCGGGTTCCCGTGGCCGCCTTGTTTCCCTTACCCGCGTTTCCATAGGGGATTTCAGCCTTGAGGACGCGGTGCTTCCCGACGACGACGCCCTTGTTTCGGCCCTGAGACCTATAGATAAAGCGGCCCTGGCCGGCCTGGGGATACCTGTCTTTGACATTGACGAAAAGACCGCCCGGGCCGTACTCCACGGCAGGCCCCTTGCCCCCCGGGACCTCCTTGGCGCGGCAGGCTCAAGCGCGGCAAACTCAGGTACAGCGGATTCAGGCGCGGCAGGCTCAAGCGCGGCAGACTTCGGGAGTCCCCTTCTTCCCGGCCCCCTGGGGGTGTTTTCCGCCGGCCTGGGTTTTGTGGGCATGCTTGACTATCAAGAGGGTCTCCTCAGCTACCGCTGTGTCTATGCCCGGGAGGAAAGCCATGCGGGTATCTAGCTGGGACGAACTGCTTGCTTCTTCCCCGCCTGAGCAGGGGGCCGCCATGACCATAGGGGGTTTTGACGGCATACACCGGGGACACGCCCTGCTCCTGGAAAGGGTGCTTGAGTACAGGGATATTTTTGAACCTACGGTAGTTACCTTTCTGAGAAGCCCCAAGGCCCTTCTCAGGCCCGCGGACTATCCGGGCGATATATGCACCCTCAGCCGGAAACTGGAGATTTTTGAAGAACGGGGCATAGCCCATACCGTACTCATTGACTTTTCCCGGAATTTCAGTAAACTAGGCGGAAGGGATTTTATTGAATTGCTTGCCGGGCGGGGAGGACTGCGCCGCCTTGTGGTGGGGAGTAATTTCCGCTGCGGATACCGGATGGATACGGGAACAGAGCGGATCCGGGAACTTCTCGTTCCCCGGGGAATACCCGTTGACGTTATAGAATCTCTCATGCACGGGGCGGCTCCGGTAAGTTCGAGCCGCATACGGACAGCCATAGGCGGAGGGGATATGGCGCTGGCATCCGAACTGCTCGGCAGGTCCTTCGAGCTTGAACTTGAAGGCGCGGACGGGGAGGGGCCTGTAAAAAGCTACGGGCTTTCTGGCCGGGGGATACTGACGCCGCCGCCCGGCGTGTATGAGGCGCTGATACAGAGCACCGGAATACCGGACACGTCCGGGAAAATCAGAACGAGACTGCGTGTAGAATCTGGCCGCGTCCTGGTGCCTTCGCCCTTTGACGCGGTGCGTATCGAATTTTTAGGGTAAGCTAAGGAGTGTAACAATATGGCATTAGGCAAAGAAGACGTAAAGTCTGTAATAACCAAATTCGGCGCCAGCGAAAAGGATACAGGCGCGACGAATGTTCAGATTGCCCTGCTCACCAGGCGTATTAACGCCCTTACCGAGCACTGCAAGCAGTTCAAAAAGGATAAATCCAGCCAGAGGGGCCTTTTAATCCTTGTAGGCCAGCGCCGCCGTATGCTCAAGTACATACAGCGCACCAATCTTGAGGGCTATAGGTCCATTCTCAAGGAGCTTGGTCTCCGTAAATAAGTAAAGGTGAACATGATTCAAAGAGTTTCATACGAAATAGCCGGTGAAGAACTTATTCTTGAAACCGGCAGAATCGCGAAACAGGCCAACGGCGCTGTATTCGCGCAGTACGCGGGATCGGCGGTTATCGCCACGGCCTGCGCTTCGGCTTCATCGGTGGAGGGCCTCGATTATGTGCCCCTCACTGTTGATTACAACGAAAAATACTACGCGGCGGGTAAAATACCCGGCGGTTTTATCAAAAGGGAAAGCAGGCCCAAAGACAAGGAAATCCTTGTTTCCCGGCTCATAGACCGGCCCATGCGCCCCCTTTTCAACAAGGAATTCGGCAGGGAAATACAGGTCGTGCCTACCACCATATCCACCGATATGGTCAACCCTCCTGACATCCTGGCCATCATCGCGTCATCCGCGGCGGTGCATATTTCCGACATACCCTTTAACGGCCCCATAGCGGGGGTACGGGTCTGCGCGGTCGGCGATGAACTCATTGTCAATCCCACTTATGATCAGATTGAAAAGTCGCGTCTTGAGATAGTCGTCGCCGGAACAAAAGACGGCATCACCATGGTGGAAGGCGGCGCCTCTGAAGTGGGCGAGGACCTCATGATACAGGCCCTGGAAAAGGCCCTCAAGGTGATCGTGGAACTCTGCGCCCTCCAGGACAAACTAAAAGAACTTGCCTTTAAGGCCAAGCTCCCCCTGGCGGAATCCAGCGCGGTTCTGGAAAACAGGGACGCCATACGGAACGCGGCCTATGGCCGCCTTGAAGAAGCCTGCTTTGTCAAGGGAAAACAGGAACGCCACGCGGCCATACAGGCTGTCAAAGACGATCTTGCCTCGCGTTACGCGGAACAGCTTGACTGCGAAATCCAGAAGAAACTGTTCAACATCCTCTTTGATGACATGGAGTACGAGATACTCCGCTCTTCCATACTCGACAAGGGAAGGCGGGTAGACGGAAGGGGCCTTGAGGACATACGGGACATAAGCTGCGAGATAGGGGTACTCAAGCGGACCCACGGTTCAGCTCTCTTTACCCGGGGCGAAACCCAGGCCCTTGTTGTTACTACCCTGGGAACGGTTTTTGACGAACAGATTTTTGATGATATTGAAGGGGACAAGCGGGAGAATTTCCTGCTCCACTATAACTTCCCTCCCTATTCGGTAGGTGAAGTAGGACGCATGGGAACAGGCCGCAGGGAGATAGGCCACGGCAATCTTGCCCGCCGTTCCCTTGAGGCCATGGTGCCGGGCAAGGCTGAGTTTCCCTATACCATACGGGTCGTGTCCGAAATCATGGAATCCAACGGCTCCTCGTCAATGGCCACGGTCTGCGGCGGAACCCTTGCCATGCTCCATGCCGGTGTCCCCATGAAGAAACCCGTCGCGGGCATAGCCATGGGACTCATCACCGAAGGGTCAGGCAGGGCCGGAGAACGTTACGCGGTACTCTCAGACATACTCGGCGAAGAGGACCACCTGGGCGATATGGATTTCAAAGTCGCCGGTACCGCCGACGGCATCACCGGTTTTCAGATGGATATCAAGATAGCCGGAGTAAGTCCCGAAATAATGAAGAACGCCCTTGATCAGGCCAGGCGGGGAAGGCTCCACATTCTTTCCATTATGAACAAGACCATAAGCCAGCCCGTAGGCAAGATCAGCGATTTTGCCCCCAAGATAGTAACCCTCAAGATTGAAGTTGACAAAATAGGCGCCCTCATAGGCCCCGGGGGCAAGAATATCAAGGCCCTCTGCGAACAGTACAGCGTTACCATCAATACCGAAAACGACGGAAGCGTAACCATTTACGGCAAAAACGCCCAGAGCGCCGAGGACGCCAAGGCCGCGGTAATCGGCATAGTGTCCGATCCCGAGACCGGCCGTGTCTATGAGGGCACGGTGAAGCGCATCATGGATTTCGGCGCCTTTGTGGAAATACTCCCCGGCAAGGAAGGGCTTGTGCATATTTCAAAACTTTCCCGGCAGCGGGTGTCAAGCGTCCATGATGTCCTCAAGGAAGGCCAGGTCATACCGGTCAAACTTACGGAAATTGACAAAATGGGAAGGCTCAACCTCTCCTATATTGATGCCCTTGAGGCGAATCAGGAAGGAAGGAGATGATTTCCTGTGGAAGGCGCGCATAGGGTACTCGTCAAGAGGCTCGATCCCCGATCTCATCTTCCTTCTTACGAGAGTGAAGGGGCCGCCGGGGCCGACATCAGAGCCTGCCTTGACAGCCCCCTTACCCTCGCTCCGGGCGGGCGGGGCAGGGTGCCCACCGGCCTTGCCCTGGCCATACCCGCCGGCTTTGAGGCCCAGGTGAGGCCGCGTTCGGGCCTGGCGGCGAAGAACGGCGTTACCGTACTCAACAGCCCCGGCACCATAGACGCGGACTACCGCGGCGAAATCCTTGTCATACTGATTAACCACGGTTCAGAGCCTTTTACCGTAAACCACGGCGACCGCATAGCCCAGCTTGTATTCGCGGAAACCAGGGCCATGTCCTTCGGGGAAAGTTCCTCCCTGCCTGAGAGCGGCAGGGGTACTGGCGGCTTCGGTTCTACCGGTGTATAATTAGGACGTATGGGAAAAAACCGCCGCTCTTTGTCATTCATTATAATCAGGCATATCGCCGGCGAAGCCCTGTTTGCCTTTCTTGTGGCCTTTCTTTTTTTCTTTTTTATCTTCTTTGTGAACCAGCTTCTTCTCATGGTTCAGGAAATACTTACCAAGCATGTGCCCCTGTACCAGGTCGCCCTGCTTCTTTTTTATTCCCTCCCATCGGTCATTGCCATGGCCGCTCCCTTTGGCGCCCTCCTCGGCGTGGTGATGACCATAGGCCGGCTCAGTTCCGACAACGAGGTACTGGTCATGCTCTCATCGGGGCTTTCGTACAAGAATATTTTTCTCCCCGCCCTTGGGGTGGGGATTCTCGTAACCATGATTTCTTTTTTCGCCAATGACGTGCTGCTCCCCGCGGGAACCGTGCAGTTTTCGCGGCTGTACCGGCGCATACTCTTTTCGACGCCGGCTCTGGAACTGGAAGCAAATTCGGTAAAGCGTTTCAGGAATACCATACTCGTTACCGGAGCCGTGCAGGGAAAGACCATAGACAATATGCTGATTTTTGACCGTACCGGCGAAGGAGAGCGGAGGGTCATCATGGCCCGGAGGGCGGAATTAACCGACTCGGGGACCACAAGACTCAGCCTCGACCTCTACGACAGTTTTATCCAGTCCTCAAAGGAAACCGTCCGTGACGACTATGACTATTCCTCGGCATCCTTTCTCCGTTATTCGGTAAACCAGGATGACCTGTGGCAGAGCAATTCCGCCATAGGGCCCAGGGAGATGAGTTCCACCGATGTACGCCGCGAAATCAGGGAAAAGGAGCGTACCATCTCAGGCCAGATTGACGATATACGCCTCAGGACAACAAGCGTGTCCCTTGGCCTGGAACGCATGCTCCGCTCAGGCCCCTCCCATCCCGACTGGAACCGCCGCCTGACGCAGCGGGATGAGCTTGTGCGGGAACTGGGGAACATCAGGGACCGCCGGAAAGACAGAAACCTGCTCATTTACCGCCTTGAGTACTACAAGAAATTTTCCATACCCGCCGGCGCTTTCTGCCTGGCCTTTCTTTCCATACCGCTGGGGCTTTTCGCCCGGAAGAGCGGTCAGGTCGTGGGCCTCCTGTTCGGCCTTCTCTCATCGGTACTCTACTGGGCCCTGCTGCTCGGCGGCCAGACCATGGGGGTGCGCCTGGGCTATTCTCCCTTCTGGTCCATGTGGCTGCCCAATGCCCTCGCCCTTGCCGCCGGCGCCGTACTCTGCGTTGTAAGGGCGCGCCAATGATACTGGACCGCTATCTCCTGCGCCAGTTCTCCCCGGTGTTTTTTATGGCGTCGGGGATGTTCGTGTTTCTTATACTGCTCATTGATCTTTTCGCCAATCTTCCCCGCTACCTTACCAATGACGCCGCTCTGGCCCAGATTCTCTCGGTAAGTATCTATTACCTCCCCAAGGCATTTGCCTATTCCATACCCATATCCCTTCTTTTTGCCGCCGCCCATACTTTGGGGGAACTCTACGCGCGGAACGAACTTACGTCGATTTTCTGCGCCGGAATTCCCTTTTACCGTTTCTGCGTTCCGCTTTTCTGCGCCGGAATCGTCGCGGCTTTTTTTTCTTTTTTCTTTGAGGACCGCCTGGTGATTCCCACGATAAAAACAAAGAACGAACTCAGCCGTTCCCTCATGGGTCAGAGTTTTCCTTCCGATGATTCGGATATTGTGATAAAGACCAACGGAGGAAAAACCCTGTACTCGGTAGATTACTATGACGATGTGCGGAAGGCCCTGAGCGGCATAAGCATAGTGGAACAGGACGAGAACGGAAAACTGCTCTCCCTTGTGCGTTCCTCCCAGGCCGAATGGACAGGCGATCATTGGGCGCTTTCCAATCCCCTTGAATACCGCTGGGAAGGCGGCCTCCTGCGTTCCTTTCCCCTTGACCTTCCTGAACAGTATAACGAAAATCCCGATTCTTTCAGGAGGAGGGCGGTCCGGGTCGAAGAACTAAAGGTAAAGGACGCCGCGCTGCTTGTCGCCGACCTCAAGACGGCGGGGCTTCCCTTTGCCGAGGCCCAGGCGGATTACTATCACCGCTTTTCCTTTTCGACGGTCTCCCTGGTGGTGATAATCCTTTCAGCCGCCATGGGGGGAAGATTCAAAAAAAATATACTCCTTATGAGTCTTTTGACCAGTCTTATTTCCGCCGTGGTGTTTTATGTAATCGAAATGGTAACCATGGCCATGGCAAGAACAGGCTATTTACCGGCTATACTCGGGGCCTGGTTTCCGGTATTGGGTTTTATAGCCCTGGGAATATTCCTCCTCAGGAGTGTGCGGACCTGATGGCCGAAACCATATTCACCGTAAAACACTCAAGCCCTTCCTGCCGTGCCCGCAGCGGGGAACTTCAGCTTCCCCACGGAAAACTTGCCACACCTGTCTTTATGCCCGTGGGAACCAACGGCGCCGTCAAGGCCCTCTCCAGCGAGGACCTCAGGGAAATAGGTTTTGAGATAATTCTTTCCAATACCTACCATCTGTATCTCAGGCCGGGAACCGAAGTTATAGAAAAAGCCGGAGGACTTCACCGTTTTATGAACTGGGACCGGAACATACTGACCGATTCGGGGGGCTTTCAGATTTTCTCCCTGGCCGCCCTCCGCAAGATCAGGGCGGAAGGGGTACAGTTCCGTTCCCATATAGACGGCTCCCTCCACCTGCTCAGTCCCGAGTCCGTGGTGGAGCTGCAGCGCGTCCTGGGAAGCGATATACAGATGCAGCTCGATGTCTGCACACCCTGGGGCACCGAAAAAAAGAAAGCGAAAGCGGCCCTTGATATCACCAGTCTCTGGCTCGAAAGGGCAAAAACGGCCTGGGAAGAAAGCAGGGAAGGGGGCTACCAGGGCAAGCTCTTTTCCATACTCCAGGGGAATTTTTACCCTGATCTGCGGGAAGAAAGCGCCGCCGCCATTGAGAAGGCCGATACCCCCGGCGTTGCCATAGGGGGACTCTCGGTAGGGGAACCGGTGGAAGTGTTCAGGGAATTTCTCTCCTTTTCGGCTGGCCTGCTTCCCGATGAAAAACCCCGCTACGTTATGGGCATAGGTACCCCGGAATATATACTTGACGCCATTGAACAGGGCATAGACATGTTCGACTGCGTTCTCCCCACGAGGACCGGGAGAAACGGCCGTGTCTTTACCCATAACGGGCCTTTCGCCCTTAAAAAGGCCGAAAACCGCCTTGATATGGGACCTGTAGATGCGGAATGCGGCTGTAAAGTCTGCCGTCTGTACAGCCGGGCCTATTTACGGCATCTTTTCAAGACCAGGGAGATACTCTGTTCCATGCTCGCAAGCTACCACAACCTTTACTTCCTCCACAATCTGGTAAAGAAAGCCCGGGAAGCGATAGACGGGGACCGCTTCGCGGATTTTAAGCGGAATTTTCTTTCCCGTTATGAGGAGGGACATGAATGAAAAAAAAGACCTTGCTTTGTCTGGGCGCGCTGTGCTTTATTTTCAGCCTCAGCGCCGATGAGATACGGCCTTCTATAGAAGAACAGCGCCGGGACATTCTTAAATACGGAACCGAAAACGAAATCGCCGAGCTTATACGGATTCTCCGTGCGGAAAACAGCGACGCCCTTGACGGCGAAATTGTGGAGACGGCGCGGAGCATAAAAAACGGGCGCATACTTTCCGGCATCTTCGGTTTTTTCGCCGACCGCGAAAAGGGCGGCCTTGAGGAAAGGGCCAGGGAAGTTCTTGAATACTGGGACGAGCAGGTGCCCGACGCGGTACGGAGCGCCCTTGAATATCTGGGACAGATGCGGGATACAGGTTCGGTTGACAGGGTTATGACCCTTATCGACGAGGGGGACGCCAGGTATACAAACAGCGCCGTGCGGGCCCTGGGCAGGGTAGGATCGCTCCTCAAGGACCAGGACAGGAATGAGTCCGACGCCATAACCGATTATCTCATCGCCTATTTTGAGGACAAGTTTCCCGGCGAGGACACGGCGCGGGAAATCATCACCGCCCTCGGCAGTCTTGAGAACGCCAGGGCTGTGGCCTTTCTTAACGGCATAGCGGGCAATGCCGACGAAAGACCTGCCCGCCGCATGGCGGCCATACAGGCTCTGTCAAAAATCGGCGACAGGGAAGGGCTTGACGCGGTGCTTGAAGCCCTCCAGTCATCGGACCCCAACCTGAGGTCCACCGCCGTCGCCGCGCTGGGCCCCTTTAGCGGCAGGGAAGTTGACCAGGCAATACTGGAGGCTTTCCGGGATACCTATTACCGGACCCGCATAGGGGCAGCCCAGGCCGCCGCGCAGCGGAAAATGGAAGAAGCCATACCCTACCTGAGATACAGGGCGGAACGGGACGAGGTCGCGGCGGTCAAGGACGAGGCGATAAAGGCCCTGGGCGCCATGGACAGAAACGAAGCCTACCAAATCGTCGCGTCCCTCTTTTTTGAGCGGAGAAATTCGGACCGCGTGCGGGTCGTGGCGGGAGAAATACTCATCGTCAACAGGGCCGGGGAATACGCGGAACCTTTTATCGCCGAGCTTGACGAGGCCAGGGCAAAAAACCAGACGGCCCTGTACAACCAGTTCTGCCGCATCATAGCCCAGGCTGAGACAGACAAGGTGGAACCCCTCGCGCTGCGCTTTTTTTCCTCAGGCGGGGTAGTGGAGAAAGCCTATGCCATAGACATGGTTTACCGGAACAATCTTACGGGTCTCATTGACCATGTGAAGGCGCTTACCGATGAAAGAAACGGTTCCCTTTCCCGGAAGGCCAGGGATACCCTGCAAAGGATGGGAGTTTCCTACGATGCTTGAACGTGTACAAAATAAAGGAACTATATGAAACGACTGAGTTTTTTCCTGCTTGTGATTATATGGGGGAACCTTGCCGCGCCGGTTTTTCCTGATGGAGGCGAAGCACCGGCTGCCCGTCAGGGAGGGCCCTTTGTCCGCGCAGCTTTGGCCTCATGGGAGACCTTGTTGAGTAATCTTACCCTCTTTTTAGGAATCACCGCCGCGGGGACAAGTTTTTCGTCTGTCTCGCCACAGACCGCCAGAGAGAACCTCTTGCTTTCCTCATGGCGCTGGGAGGCGATAGACCGCTTTCATATTAATCAGGCCGGTCATCCGTATCAGGGCTCTATTTATTTCGTCTCGGGACGGACCAACGGCTTTACGTTTTATCAGTCCCTCTTTTTTACCGTTTTGGGCAGTTCCACCTGGGAGATTTTTTTTGAAAGCGCGAGGCCCGCCCTGAATGATTTTGTAACGACAACCATAGGCGGCGCTTCTCTGGGCGAGATGGTACACCGTATCTACCGGGAATTTAACCAGCCCCGCGTGCTTGCCGTGACCGCTACCACCCTTTTAAGCCCCATGGACCGCTTTCAGGACCTGGTGGTAAACCGGTACCAAAGTTACAGCGGCGGCAGGGTCCCGTATCTTTCCTTTAGCAGCGATTTCGGGTATACCAGAGCGGGATTTTATAACGGCGGAAGCCGCAAGGACAGGTGGGATATGCCAAATTACGGCATGGCAACCAGCCTCGTCTACGGAAACCCTTTCGGCAATCCGGGGACGGTTCCCTTTGAACATTTTGAAGCGAGCTTTGCCTTTCACGGCCTTCTGCCCGAATGGTACAGCGCGAATATCATTTCCGACGCCTATCTGGTTTCTTTTGACGCGCTGACAGGCGACAGGGCAAAGGCAAGTACCGGCTTGAGCCTGCATTTTGACTTTTTCAACACCAGTAATGATTTTCAGGACAATCTCGGATATTCAAATTTGAATATTTCGGCCAATTCCCTCGACTGGACATTTAAGCTGCGCTATATTGTTTCCCCGTCCCTGGTCCTCGATGTAAAAACCCATCTGGGCTGGATCGCCTGGGGAAACGGAAATTATCCTTCGTATGACGGTCCCGACGACATATACGCCGATTATGCCACAGGCGGCAATCTAAAAACCTTTCTGACCCTCAGCCATGCCTCGCTGGGCAGGCTTGACGCCGGATTTATTTTTTACCAGATGTGGACAATTCCTTCTCTCGTGAAAGAAGCCGCAGGCAGCACCAGGTTTTATTACACCCAGCTTTCCTATTCCTATCCGCTTACCCCGATTCTCTCGGTCGGGATTAAAGACACCTTTATGCTCCTGAGCAGCCGCTATGACGCCGCCCCTTCCATACGGAATTCCATCAACACGGCCAACCTGTTTATACAGTGGACCTATTGAGGATGGTTCCTAAAACTCAGGCAGGCCGGGGAGTTCTATCGAGTGAAGCATGCGGTTAAGGGTTATCAGCGGGTCCTGGTATCGCTCGACGCGTATGTGGAGTTCGTACTTTTTATCCGAAATAACCCTGATGTTTTGGTCTATGCAGTTGGGAAGCTGGCTGGAACCCAGGTCCGGGAAGTACTGGCTTTTGCGGGGTATAAACGTACAATTATTGCCGTCATACCGTACATCGGCAATGTGGGGCGGTATGGGGACGAGGAATATGAGGAAATCGGATCTGCCGCCG
The DNA here is from genome assembly GCA_031268255.1 of Spirochaetaceae bacterium. Taxonomy (GTDB): domain Bacteria; phylum Spirochaetota; class Spirochaetia; order Treponematales; family Breznakiellaceae; genus JAIRTD01. Next base: position 6,469 of record JAIRXO010000088.1, on the reverse strand, counting down.
CCTACGCTGAAGGTATAGCCCTGTTTAACGGTGTGTATATTCCGCTTGCCTATGGCGGTGTTTTGGTCGGCGACAAAGAGGGAAAGCATCAGGGGCCCGTTAGGCGAAAGGTTTGAGGCCGGCCTGCGGTTTGAGGGGGGGCTGCCTCCCTTGCGCTGGTTTGCCGCGTAGCTTGCCAGGAGGGCGGCGTTCTCCCTGGTTCTTTGACTATCTTCTTCCCGGTAATTGCCCGAGGCTGCCTGGGCCATGGCGCGGTTTGGCGATCTCTGGAGCCTTCCGCCCATGATGAGGAGTATGAGGGCCAGGATGACAATGGCCGCGGCGATGATTCCTATGATGAGCGGCAGGGGTATGCGAAAGGCGCTTCCCGCCGCAGCCGGGAGAACCTGGGGTACGCCGCTTCCGGCTGGAATCCCCCCGGTTCCGCTCTCTGAAATTTCGTCCGGCGTCCGGGGAAGATCGCCGCCTGATTGCGGGATATCCGCCGGGGTCTGAGAAAGCGGGACAAGTTCCTGGGCGTTACCATCCGCGGGAAGCCCGCCCGGCGTTTCCGGCCGGCCGTCCGGTCCTGAACTGCCCACGGGCGGCAGCGGGGCCGCCGCGGAGCCTGGGTTTTCGCCTGAGACCGCTCCTGACGATGTGCAGGAGGCCGCGCCTCCAGACACGCCTGGTGCGGGGGACGCGCTTCCGGGCGCGCCTGAAGGCGGCCTGGAGGCTGGAGGCTGGGCTGTTTGGGAAGCCGAGAGGGGCACGGGTATGTACCTGAAATCGGCGCCCAGGGCCCTGTACGTTTCAGGGGCGCCGCTTATACGGGCGAGGGCTTCGGCGGGACTTGTTCCCGCATAGGGGCCTTCGGTAACTTCATGGCTGCCGTCTGAAATGAGAAACACCTTTTTGGTTCTTCCCTGGGGGAGCCCCGCCACATAACGGCGGCCATATTCCAGGGCGGAGATCAGGTCGGTGTCGGGATTGACCGGATAGAGAATCAAAAGACGGCCTATGATGGTCTGAATATCCCCCCGGCCTTCTATACGCCGGGAAAGTTCCAGCGCCGGGGTAAGCGCGAAGGAAATAAGATGAAAGGTGTCCCCCAGGCGGAGTTGTTCCCTGAGAAAGGGACCGGTCAGGTAGTCGGCTACCTCGCTGTATGAGGAACTCATGCTGGAAGAAGTATCCAGGATTACTACCAGGTCAACGGGTTCCTGTCCCCAGGAAAACGCGCCAAACGCCATAGACAATACCAAAAACGTCAGTATTTTCTTCATCATATCCTTCCAGCCTTTCTTTAGAATGAAGCCGCGGAAATCTCTCTTACCCTGTAGGCGATTTTCTGGTCATTGATGGAAAAGTCGAAGGTTTCGCCTATTTTCTTATTCAGTATAACTCCTCCAAAGGGAGAAAGATAGGAAATTATCCTGTTTTCCGGGTCAGATTCCCAGGGACCCAGTATGGTGTATTCTTCTTCGCCGCCTGAGCTTTCATTGGCCAGGAGTACCCGGGTGCCAAAGGACACCCTGCCGGTATTGATGGAGGCGGGGTCAAAGAGCTGGGAGCGTTCTATCTCCTCTTTGAGTTTGGCGACGGTAGAATTGAGTATTTCCTGCTTTTCCTTTGCCGCCTTGTACTCGGCGTTTTCCCTCAGGTCTCCAAGGGAAAGGGCAAAGGCGATTTCCTTGGAATTATTCGGCACCTCCACATCCATGATGTGCTGAAGCTGTTTTTGTTTTTCCGTATACATGTTCATGGTAACGAGCAGGCCCCGGGGCATGACCGCCTTCCCGGTATCTTCGCCGAGGAATCTGAAATCCGGGTCTCTGTCCAGTATGACGCTTTTGAGCCTGAGTTTTTCCGCCGGGTCCAGGTCCTTTACGTCATCAATGAGGGTATAGATGCGGGTTATGGTATCCTGGTCCGCCCCGTCCATAAAGGAATCAACCAGATTTTCCTTAAAAAGTATGGCTAAAACCTGCTTGTTGGTCTTGCGGTTTTCGGTGGTGTTCCGGTGGTTTTCTATGTCCCTGAAACTCAGGTCAAGAATGGGAATGAGGGCGATATGCTGTTTTTCCTCCGGAATCCCTGTCCGGCTGAACCAGTTTTCGGATCTGAGGTTTTTGAAAATCCACACAACCGCTTCCTTGTTGTCCCGGTAGTTCTCAAAGCAGGTCTTTACCATGTCAACCAGTTTTTGCTCATGGCCTTCCTTGCGGAGGCTGGCGATGATGGACGTGAGCTGCACATGGGAGAAGAGCTTTATATATATATCGGCCCATTCGGGGACAAAAAGTTTTATGTGGTTAAGGAATTCTTCCTTGAGTTTTGTGTCTTTAAGGCCGTCAAACAATTCTCCCGCGTCCGGCGCGTGACGGAAAAGGTCGAGGAAGTTAAGCTGGAGCGCCTGGGTCAAGTGGGGAAAGCGTCCCGCGAGTTCCTTGGCAAGAAGAAACGAGGCCATGATCTGTTCGTTGACCTGGCTGTAGGATTTGAGGTAAACCAGAAAGTAATTAAACATTTCGGTAAAGTACTCCGAATCCGGTTCGGCGTCCTTTTGGGCGGCAAAATCCCGCAGGGTGGCAATACGGTCAAAAAAGTTTTTTTCGGCCTTAAACTGGGTGTAGAGTTTTTCTTCCACGCTTATGGGCCGTTCCCTGACTATGTAAAGGTCAATATTGTCCGGGCTGACACCAAAGGAAGGATCGGACTTGAGTATGTCCCTGGCTCTGGAACTCCAGGTGGTCCACTCGCCCGGGGAAAGTACGCCGGGAACAAGCTCGCCCTTGATACGCTTGAGATCACAGGCGTTGTCAAAACTCCTGATGATGGTTTTCAGGGTCCACACGGGATCGTCTTTTACCTTGTCGTGGAGCTTTTCCTTTTTCCAGGTCGCCTTGAGCACCCATATATGGTTTTTTGAAAGGGTCTGGAGGGCGTCTACGGCCATTTTAAGGGACATGGCGTGCCCCCGTTTTTTGGCGAAGTCTATGACTATCTCGTCGCCCTGTACCCGGGCGATGCGGCCTACGCTCCAGCTCCGGTGAAAGACAAAATTCCCCTTGTCAAAGGCTATGTGCTTTTCAAAATCCTGTATGGCTTCGTGCAGGTTGCGCCAGTTCTGGGAGAGGTTGGAAATCCGTATGTACTCCTCCATCTGGCTGTGATCCGAATATTTCCGGCGGAAACAGTCCATGATTTCCTTGCGTACCCAGGAGTCCTTCTCGTCGTACTGAAGTATAATCTTGAGTATGGTGATGGCCTGGTCCACATCGTCCCTTTTTCTGAGGGAACCGTACACATCCTGAAGGAGCAGTTCCGCTTTTTCCTCGCTGATGTTTTTGGCGATTTTTTTCTGGACAAGAAGGAAAAAATCAATGTCCTCGGGGCAGTATTCAAGGAGCTTGGCCCAGATTTCCCGTACATTGGTAAAAAGCTGTTTGTTGATATACCGGTGCAGGGCTTTTTTGTAATAGTCAACCGCTTCTTCGGTCCTGCCCTGCTCCTCATAATGTTCGGCCAGGGACTTGGAGATATCCGCTTCCTCGTAGTCCGCCTTTACAAGCCGCTCCCAGACGCCGTAGATGAGTTCATTCTCGTTTTCGTTTTTGTAACACTCGGCGAGCATGCGCAGGGCGAATTTGGACTCGCCGTAATCAAGGATACGTTCACTCAAGTATTTGACTATACCCCATTTGTGGTTGTCCACAAAAATAGAGACAAGATTGGTAAGTGCGGCGTCGTCAATGATCTGCCGCGACAGGGCTATCATGCCCGAAAGGTACAGGGCTATGATGCTGTTCTTGGTATGCACCAGATGTTCGTCAGAGAGTTTTTTTAATTCGTCAGTAACTTTTTCGTCCCGGGCGTTTTTAAGGATTTGGTCCAATTCCTTAAACTGCCCGGTCGAATAATTGCTGAGGGTGGCCCTGGTCCACTTTTCCTCATTCAGCATTTCCTGTACACCATTAAGGAGACCTTCAGACATCGTTCAACTCCTCGCGTTCTTGCTTTCTAGCGCCGGTACTGTTCATAAATATCCGGGTCCAGAACTTTTATCTTCAACATCGTTTCTTCGATCAATTCAGGATTTTCGGCCTTGTTGATATAATGATCCAAGAGCCAAAAATACCGGTTGATAAGCCTCGGCAGGGCCGGTTGTCCTTCCCGCCGTCCTGTCGTCCCGCCCCGCCCGCCAACGCCTTCCCTGCGGAGTTCGTTCTCCAGAACAAAGATGGACTGCTTGAGCCTTCCCAGTTCGGCCTGTTTTAATTCACGCCGGACTGAAAAAACACCCCAAAGGGCTCCGTATATGGGAATCCATTCCGCGAGTTCAGGGCCGTCATAGCCAAGCTCCCGCAGCCGCCCCTCCAGAACGAGAATCATTTCTGATTCGAGGGCGCAAAGATCAATCCCCTGGGGATCGGCGAAAAAAGCCTCCCTGAACAGGGCCTTGGCGGCCCTGGCATCCCCCAGGAGGGCGTTTACGTCGGCCAGATGGGCCAGGGTTTCCCCGTCCTCCCGCCTGAACCGCGCCGCCTGTTCAAGGTATTTCAGGGCCTGTTCGTAATTCCCTATACCCTTGTAACAGCGGCCTATTTGCAGCAACAGCCCCGGATCATGCTCGTTTGCCCCGCTCCCCAGTATATCCTGAAAGGACCTGAGGGCTGTGGAAAACACATAACGCCTTACGGCGAATACGCAGCGGTCAAAACCCCCGCCTATGCGGCGCAGAAAGACGCAGAAGGCGTTCCACTGGGAGAGTATATAGCCCCCCCTGTCGTAGGCGTCCGTAATCCGCTCAAGCTCCCTGGTCTTTTCAAGCCACCAGTTGACGCATTTAAGGGCGTAAACCACTTCGGCATCCTCAAAGTCCAGGCGCAGGGCTTCTTCAAGGCCCAGGAGGGCGCTTGACGCGTCGGAACTGTCCAATGCGGCATACGCCCTTTCTATAAGTTCCCTGATCTGTGCGCCTGTGTCCATGACTTGAATACTTTGCCCCATTCTGGTACAAATAGTGATTTTTCATTATACCAGAGAAACTTGAGTTTGCAAAGGGTAGTTATGGCCTAACGGCCGTGGCAATGCTTGTATTTTTTGCCCGAACCGCAGGGACAGAGCTCGTTCCTGCCCACTTTGGGAACCGAACGGACTACGGTAACCGGCGCGGTCTGCCCCCGTGACTGGGGCCGCCCCTGGGCGGGCAGCCTGCCCTGGGGACTATCCCCCGCCTGGGCGGGGCCGCTCTGGCTGAATGCGTCAATGGAACCGTGGTTGGCCTGCTGGACCGTTGCCAGGGAACGGGACTTGGCCTCCCTCTCTCCGGCCTGCTGTATACGCACCAGGTGAACCCGGGAGGCTATTTCCTGCCGTATCGAGTCGATCATGCGGTCAAAAATTTCAAAACCTTCAATCTTGTACTCGGTGAGGGGATTTTTCTGGCCGTAGCTGCGCAGGTACACCGCTTCCCTGAGGGCTTCCATGCTTTCAAGGTGATCAAGCCATTTCCGGTCTATAAATTGAAGGTACTGGAATCTGATATAGGCGTTGAGATTGGCGCTGCCCACGAGGGCTTCTTTTTCGTCCAGTTCCTTTTCCAGATCGCCGCACAGCTCCGCTTCCAGCTTTTCGGGATTGATATGTTCCCCTCCGGCGAGGGTATAGCCGAATTTTTCTTTAAGGTACGAGGCGAGGCCGCTCCTGGCCTCGGCATCGTCCCGGTGTTTGAGGGAATATTCGCCCAGGGTCTGATGTATCATATCGGCGGTAGCGTCATTGACCCTGGCCTTGAGTTCCTTGTCGCTGAGTATGGCGTCCCGCTGTTCATAGATAAATTTGCGCTGCTGGTTAAGCACATCGTCATATTCAAGGAGATGCTTGCGTATCTCGAAGTTTCTCTCTTCAACCTTTTTTTGGGCCTTTTCTATGCTCTTGTTAAGCCAGGGGTGGTAGATGGGCTCGCCTGGTTCCATGCCTATCTTGGCCATGATGCCCTTGATGTTGGCGCCGCCGAAAAGCCGCATGAGTTCGTCATCCATGCTTATAAAGAATTTGCTTTTGCCCGGGTCCCCCTGCCGTCCAGAACGGCCCCTGAGCTGGTTGTCTATGCGTCTGCTTTCGTGGCGTTCCGTCCCGATGACATAAAGGCCCCCGGCTCGTTTGACTTCCTCATAATCGGCCTGCCATTTGGCGTATTCCTCTTTAAGGATGGCCGCGTAGACATCGGGCAAGGCCTCTGTTCCGGCGCGCTTACGCGCACGGTGTTCAGGGTTGCCGCCGAGCTTGATGTCGGTGCCCCGTCCGGCCATATTGGTCGCGATGGTTACCGCGCCTTTTGAGCCGGCCTCGGCGATGATGCCCGCTTCCCTGGCGTGGTTTTTCGCGTTGAGCACTTCGTGGCGTACACCGCGCCGGGTAAGGAGGCCCGATATTTTTTCCGATTTTTCTATGGACACGGTTCCGACAAGGAGGGGCTGGCCTT
>JAIRXO010000248.1 GCA_031268255.1 Spirochaetaceae bacterium | reverse complement strand
AGCTCGGTGAACTGGGTAACCGTTTCGGCGAGCTCGCCGAGTGCCTTGTCACGCCCAATCTGGTGGAAAAATTCAGGGCCTTGGGTTATGCCTTTACCAAGGCCGGGCCCGAACTTGAGATTTTTGACGCCCGGGGGAAAACCCTGACCGAAGTCGACCTGTGGCTTGAGAACGGCGAGTTCGCCATGGCGGTAGAAGTTAAATCATACCTGCGCGTGCAGGATATACGGGAACACCTCAAACGCATGGAACTGCTGCGCCGCTATGCGGACGACCGAAAGGACAGACGCAGGCTCCTTGGCGCGGCGGCGGGGGCCATCGTGAGGAAGCCGGCGCGGGATTACGCGGAAAAGAATGGCTTATATGTGATAGAACAGTCAGGGGATACGGTAAAGATAGAAATGCCTGAGGATTTCAGGCCCAGGATATGGTAAGGGCCGGTCCAAAAACAGCCTGTCCGGCGGGCTCCTAATGTAATTTGCCCTTGAATTCCCGCTCTATTTCCCGGTTAATAACCCGTTCCCGTAAGTCCGCCCGCTTGTCGTAGATTTTTTTGCCCTTGCAGAGGCCCAATTCAACCTTAACCCTGCCGTTTTTGAAGTAAAAGGACAGGGGAATGAGGGTATAGCCTTTTTCGTCTACTTTGCGGGTAAGGCGTTTGATTTCCTGGCGGTGCATGAGGAGTTTTTTTTTCCGTTCGGGATCATGATTGAACACCGAGGAAAAAGGGTTTTCGGCGATGCGGAGGGAACGGAGCCACAACTCCCCGGCGGCTGCTTCCGCCCATGCGTCGGGAAAGGAAATTCTTCCGTCCCTCACGGATTTTATCTCGGTTCCCTGGAGTACTATGCCGCATTCAAAGGTTTCGTCCACGGCATAGTCATGTCTGGCTTTGCGGTTGACGGCGATGAGTTTTGTTCCGCCCATTATCTGCCTCCCCGGCTCCCGGCGGGGGCTATAACCGGCCTGAACGAGACAAAAGGAGAGCAGGTTTCGGGGTCAAGGGCCCCCCTGGTTTCCCCGTTTATGGTTCCTGATGTATTGAGCCAGGAGCCGCCCCGCACCGGCCTTTCGGGGGCGTCTATGCGTTCCATGGCGCCCTGGGGCAGATAATCCAGATAGCTGTAGGGATTTTCGCACCATTCCCAGTGGTTCAAAAGCATATCAAGGGGCCGGGAAGCGGTGCGGCGGTTTACGGCGGCGGCGTATTCCCATTCAAGCTCGGTGGGAAGCCTGACCGTATAACCCGGCATGGCAAGGGATGCGTCGAGCCAGGCGCAGTAGGCCCTGGCCGCGTACCAGGAAACGCCGGTAATGGCCGTTCCCTGTTCGCCGCCCTGATCTCCGGGCATTGCCCCCGGCGGGGGAAGCAGGTAATCCCCGGTAATAAGGCCCTCGGCGCTGAGGGCCGAACGGTTGTCCCCTGCCCAGCGGGGATTTTCACTGACAAAGCGGTTCCAGTCCTCCCTGCCCAGTTCCGAAGCGGCCATCCAGAACGAAGGGACTGCTGTTTCTTCCGCGTAGGGAAGTGCCCGGTTCAAGCTGCCCGCCGGAATGGAACGAAACTCAATGCCCCTGAGCGTCATGGACCCTCCGGCCACGCCGCCGCCCTCAGGGCGTTCCCCGGCCGTGGTATGTCCCTGGTGCCACGGCGATACCGATACGGTATTGAGGCCGCCGCCATACGCCGCTTCGGAAAGCCAGAACGAAGTACCGGGGTTGTCCGAAAGGTACTCAAGCATATCCCTTGAGGAATTGACCAGCGATAGGGGGGAAACCAGGCCGCCGGTATCAATGAGGAATTTTGCCCTGATGAGGTCCCGTATCTGGGCGCGGCTCCTGGCGAAACGGGCCGAGGCGGTAAGTATGCCAACCATGTCCCGGTACTGTCCTTCCGCGGCCCTTCCGGCGCGGTAGGCGCCTTCGGAGAGGCTTAATGGTATCTGGTATATGGCCGACGGTTCGCCCACAGAGGCCCAGCGGGCATAGTCTGAGGCCCCAAAGGAAAGCACCGCCAGGGGGTCGGGGTTGTCAAGTTTTTCGGAAAAGGACATTCGTTTTGGAAAAAGAAGGGAAGCGAAAACCCTGCCTCCCACATTCACTTCAAATTCTTTAAGGTTGAAAGCGGGGAGGACCAGGCTTACCCTGTGTTCACCCTTGGGGACAAATACCGAAAGAGGGGCGGCGCCCTGGTATATCCCGTCAATGCGCACCGCGGCTCCTTCCGGTTCCGAGTCTATGCTTACGATGCTGCCCGGATTGCGGAGGCCGGGAAAAAGAAGGACAAAAAAGAGAACAAGGACGAGAATCAGGGCATAGAGCAGCGTCAGGTATACGCCGGGCCGTATGCCCATGACAGGCTTAAGTTCAACAAGGTCTCTGGCGGAACTTTCTACGCCTTTTCTGGCTTTTCCAAACATAGTAAAATTATAGAATCCCCGTAATCCCTTGTCAACGACGGCCCTTCATGGTATTTTCAATAGTAGAGATGAACGCGATAAAGACAAAGGCGCCGAAGGACTTTTTTGACACGGTCCAGAGCCTTACCGAACAATCCCTTACCCGCCGGAAGCGGCACAAACGCGAAAAAAAAGAAAAACAGCGGGGAAAAAACGTCATTGTTGACTGGCTTGAGGCATTTCTCTGGGCCGCCTGTGTGGTGCTTCTTATCAACCAGTACCTCTTTCAGGCCTATCAGATACCTTCTGGTTCAATGATAGATACCCTCCTCATCAGCGACAGGATTTTTGTCAATAAACTTGTTTACGGGCCGGAACTGCTCCCCGGCGTCGCCAAACTGCCCAGCCCGGTAAAACCTAAGCGGAACGATCTTATCATTTTTGAAAATCCGTCCTATCTTTCCCGGGGGCCTGTCTTTGATATAGCCCAGCGCGTCATCTATATGCTGACCCTTTCCCTGGTGGATATAGACAGGGATGAACGGGGGCAGCCCAAGGCCCATTTTCTTATTAAGCGGGCTGTGGGCATGGGCGGCGACCGCTTTGTAAGCGAAAACGGCGAACTCAAGGCGCTTTTTTCAGGCGAGGACCGCTGGATTTCGGAACGGGAATACATGGAGCAGCGGGGTTTTACCCACAGGCTCTCCCGGCTCATAGACCAGGATGTCTATCCCGCCCTCAGGGCCGCGGGGAAACTCAACGGCTACAGGGATCTGTGGCTTTCCGCGCCTCCTGAAATTTCCGGCCCTGCCGGGGAAGTTACCCTGCGGGGTTCTTCGGAGCGTAACGGCGGGGAACTGCTCCCCCAGTACCGGGGAGATCCGGCCTATTCCGAAGCCTATATGGCGTTTCTCAGGGCGCTCTTTCCCCATGACCAGCGTTACAGCACGGTCCTTGCCCGGCAGAAACAGGGCTGGTATGTTCCCGAGGGACGCATACTGCCCCTGGGGGACAACCGGGACAATTCACGGGACGGACGTTATTTCGGCCCGGTGCGGGAAGCCAAGATACTTGGCAAAGGGTCGTTCATCTACTGGCCTCCCCGGCGCATGGGAACCATACGGTAGGGGGATGCATGTTCAGCAAATGGCGGAAGTATTCCTACGCGGCCCAGAAACAGCAGCGTAACAAGCTGTACCTGGTGCTGGTATGGCTGGCCGCCATTTTCGTCCTCTATATGGCGCTGAATAATTTCTTTTTTTCTTTCAAAATTCTTGAAAATGAATCAATGCGTCCGGCGCTCCAGGCGGGTGAACGCTTTATTGTCCGGTCCTACGGGTTTTCGCGGCTTTTTTCAAAAGGTTCCGAAGGCTCCCTCCAGCCGGACCGGGGTTCCATCGTGGTAATTGACCCTTCGCTGGAAAGAGATCAGGGCCTTCCGGTCCGTATTGCCGATAATCTCGTGCGTTTTTTTACCGCCCAGCGTACCGGCCTTATTAACCGGGAGAACCGTATCTATATCAAGCGCCTTGTCGCCCTGCCGGGGGATGAAATTTCCATGAAGGATTTTGTCCTCAGGGTAAAACCCGCGGGCCAGGCCTACGGGCTCACCGAGTATGAATTTTCGGCGCGGCCCTACCACATACTGCCGCCCCAGGTGTCGCCACTCTGGGATGAATCCCTGCCTTTTTCGGGAACCATGGATACCCTGGTACTCGCCGATAACCAGTGTTTTGTGCTTTCCGATGACCGGAGCAATACCAATGATTCGAGAACCTGGGGTCCTGTGTCCACGAATATCATTGCCGGTAAGGTAGTATTCCGGTACTGGCCCTTTACCCGTTTTGAGCAATTTTGAATTAACCAACCCCGCGCGGAATCTCCGCGTAAGCAAAACCGGTGGTATTTCGAGTACCATAGGTTTGTCAAATAGCGCGCTCATGTGTGCTTCAATCTATATCCATATACCGTTTTGCCAGGCCAAGTGCGATTACTGCGACTTCTTCTCCCTTTCCCTTGAACAATACGGCGGCGCGTATTCGGCAAAGGGGGAAGCCCTTCTTGACCGTTATATTGAAAGGCTCCGCACAGAACTGAGGGGAACCCTGGACGCTTTCACCGCCTCCGCCGCATCCTCCGTCCGGGCCGGAGCGGGCTCCTTTGTCATTCCCTCGGTGTATATAGGAGGCGGGACACCCTCCCTCCTGGGCGCCCGGCGCCTCGCGTTCCTCCTGGACTGTTTCAGCGGCTATGGTCCCCCGTGCGCGGCGGACGCCGCGGTTCCCGGTCCGGCGCCCGCAGCGGATGGCGGTGAGCGGCCCGAAATCACCCTGGAGATGAATCCCGGGTTTGGCCCTTCCCGGAAGGACGGGGACGAAGCCCTGCTTGACGCGGCCAGGCGGGGAGGCGTAACGCGGCTGAGTCTTGGCGT
>JAIRXO010000247.1 GCA_031268255.1 Spirochaetaceae bacterium | reverse complement strand
AGCCTGGCGCCGCTTCTACCGGATGATCTACCGGGACTCCTGGGAGCGCGTAGCCCACGCGGCGTTTCTGCTGGAACGGCGCTGGGCGGCGGAAACCCTGTCAGCGGAAACAGCCCCCGCCCCGCCGGCCATCCGGCTCGCCTCCAAGGCACTCTCCTACGTCCAGGACTTCAGCTACGAGCGGAACCTTATGGGGAGCGATTTCGTGAACCTGGTAAGCGCCCTTACCGAAGGCCGGGGAGACTGCGACAGCCGGGCTCTGCTCTGGGCGCTGATCCTCTCCCAGGCAAATATCGATGCGGGCATCATGGTCTCCCGGGATTACAGCCATGCCATGGGTATCGCGGACATTGAAGGCCAGGGGGCGCGTTTTCCCTTTGAGGGGAAACAGTACCTGGTGGCGGAGACTACCACAAAGGTAGATCCGGGACTCATCGCCCAAAACATGAGCGAGATCGCCAAATGGATGGGGATTACCTTCGAGTGATCCGGAGAAGCCACCATTCCAGCAAGTCTCAGCTTAGCAGATAAAAAGCGAAAGGACACCATACGAATTTTTAAGGGGGCCTGCCAGGGGGCAAAAGACCCTCCTTACGGAGGGCGCTTTTCCCCCTGACACCCCTCTGTAAAATCAAACGGTGTCCTTTCACCCCTTAACAAATTGAGAATTGCCGGCTTACCGTAGGAAATCGAGGTAAAAATCCGGCAAATTACGGGGTAATTTGCCGGATTTTTCAGATTAAACGATATTTTCCCCAAACTGAGAATTGCTGCCGCCATTCGCGTTGCGTTGACAATCACTGCATGATGCTTTAGTATAATATTTCCTCTAATAGTAATAATAAGGATTTAGTCAGAGAAACTCTATTAGCGGTAAAACTTATAGACGGAGGAACGCATCTTGAAAAACAAATGTTTAGTGGAGCTCATGGCATCTCTGGAAAAACGGAATCCTCATGAAAGTGAATTTCTGCAAGCGGCGCATGAAGTATTGGAAAGTCTTGAACCTGTTGCGGAGCGGCGGCCCGATCTGGTGGAAGCGGGTGTATTTGACCGTATTGTCGAACCTGAACGGACCCTTATCTTTCGTGTCAGTTGGGTTGACGACAAGGGAAAGGTACAAGTCAACCGGGGTTTTCGTGTTCAGTATAACTCGGCCATCGGCCCCTATAAAGGCGGTTTACGCCTCCACCCGTCAGTAAACCTGTCGGTGATCAAGTTTTTAGGGTTTGAACAAACTTTCAAAAATTCCCTTACCACGCTTCCCATGGGAGGCGCCAAGGGCGGTTCGGATTTTGATCCCAAAGGCAAGAGCGACGGCGAAGTTATGCGTTTCTGCCAGAGTTTTATGACGGAGCTGGAAAAGCACATTGGCCAGTTCACCGATGTGCCCGCCGGCGACATAGGCGTGGGCGGAAGGGAGATTGGCTACATGTATGGCCAATACAAACGGCTCCGCAACGAGATCTCCGGGGTACTGACCGGCAAGGGTCTCTCTTACGGCGGTTCCCTGGTCCGTACCGAAGCTACCGGCTACGGCCTTTGTTACTTTACCCGGGAGATGCTCAAAGCCATTGGCCAGAGCTTCCAGGGTAAAACCGTTGTTATCTCCGGCTCGGGCAATGTCGCCATTTACGCCGTAGAGAAGGCCGTCCAACTGGGCGGTAAGGTCGTTGCCCTGAGCGATTCCGGCGGGTACATTCACGACCCCAAGGGTATCAACCTGAAAGTGGTCAAGCAGATCAAGGAAGTGGAGAGGGGGCGCATCTCGGAGTATGTCAAGAGTGTGCCCGGTTCAACCTACCACGAGGGCTGTTCAGGCATTTGGACTATCAAGTGCGACATTGCCCTGCCCTGCGCTACTCAGAACGAGCTGGGCCTTGAAAGCGCGAAAGCCCTGGTTAAAAACGGCGTCATTGCTGTTGCGGAAGGCGCGAATATGCCCACCATGCCGGATGCGGTAAGCTATTTCCAGGAGAACAAGGTACTCTTCGCGCCGGGCAAGGCTGCCAACGCGGGCGGCGTGGCCACATCCGGTTTGGAGATGTGTCAAAATAGCATGCGCCTCTCCTGGACTTTTGATGAAGTGGACCAGCGGCTTGACGGCATCATGACCAGCATCTACAATGCCGCTTCCGGAGCCGCCAAAGAATACGGCAAAGAGGGCAACCTGGTAGCCGGCGCGAACATCGCGGGATTCCTAAAAGTTGCCGAAGCCATGAAAGCCCAAGGCATTGCCTATTAAGGCTGGCGGAAAATACTCAGAGGCTGCCCAAAAGGGCGGCCTTTTCTGTTTTTAAGGCCACGGATGACATCACCTGGTCAAATTGGTATAACAAACAGGGGCTTGTATGTTCAATTCGCGCAAAGAACAGGACCGGGCTGCCAATCTTGCCCTTTTGGCGGATACGGTACAATCCATGCTTGAGGCCGGGGATGACCCCATAGCCGCCCTGGCGAATGTTTCGGCGGTGATCAACTTTTACCTGGATGATATCAACTGGGTGGGTTTCTATTTCCTCAAGGGGAAGGATCTGGTGCTGGGGCCTTTCCAGGGACTCCCGGCCTGTACCCGGATAGAGGAAGGCAAGGGGGTATGCGGCCGGGCGGCGGCAACGGCAAAACCGGTCATTGTAGCCAATGTACACGAGTTTCCCGGTCACATCGCCTGTGACAGCGCCTCGAATTCGGAGATCGTCATTCCCCTCTTTCAGGATGGCCGGGTATACGGTGTTCTGGATGTGGATAGCCCCAGCCTGAACCGGTTTTCCGGGGCGGACGCCGCTGTTTTAACCCGGATAGGAGAGGAAATAAGCGCCTTTCTTTCGGGTAAGTCAAATTTCAGGTAAGCAAAAGGAGGGAACAGTATGAAGATAAGCGGAATCAGTATTGTACGGAAGACCTGTCGCTTTGAACCCAGGTATCAAAGCGAGGCTCGTTCTGTGGGCCCCCTGGATGTGTGGGAGGAATACGCCCTTGCCGAATCGAGAAAGAATTCCCGGTCCGGTACGGAGAAAAAGGCTCCGGGTACCCAGACCGGTCACTTTATCGAGATTAGCACCGACGAGGGTCTTACCGGACGCTACGGCATTATCGAAAACCGGGCGGAGCTTATCACCATCATGGACGGCCTTGCCCCCCATCTTATCGGCAGGGATCCTCTGGACAACCGCATGATCTGGGATATCCTTTCCCGCTTTGACCGGCACAGCCGCAGCGGCATCATGATGATGGCTATTTCCGCAGTGGATATCGCCCTCTGGGATCTGAAGGGCAAGATCCTGGGCCTTCCGGTCTACAAGATCCTGGGAGGCGGCCGCAGCAGGATAAAACCCTACATCAGCGCCCTGGGTTTTTCCGTGGAAAAGGAGGCGGCAAAGAAACGGGCTCTGGAGATCAAGGCCATGGGGGCGGAGGCCCAGAAATGGTTCTTCCGCTACGGCCCCAGTGACGGCGCCGGGGGGATCCGCAAAAACCTGGATCTGGCCTTCGGCCTGCGGGAAGCCCTGGGGGACGACTATGAGCTGATGTTCGACTGCTGGATGGGCTGGACGGTAGACTACGCCCGGAAGATCTTCCCCCAGTTAGAAAAGGTGCGCCCTCTTTGGGTGGAAGAGGTACTGCGGCCCCATATGGCCGATGCCTACCGCCACCTGAAGGCGGAGACC
>JAIRXO010000227.1 GCA_031268255.1 Spirochaetaceae bacterium | reverse complement strand
ATCAATGGAAACAGAGGAGAAACTTGTCCGGGCTGTCCCGCCTGAGACAGTATAGCCGCCGGGACGGGCAAAAGAAACCGGACCGGGATCAGCGCCGCAAAGAAGATCGGCGTTGAGAGCGCGGGCAAGGCTTTCTATGTTCATGAGGCCTTCTTTATCTGGGCTCACCCCTCTCCCTCCCCTCAATGCGTATCTGGAGAACTTCTTCGGGCTCCTTTTTTACCAGAGCGAGTTCTTCCCGGGCTATATGTTCAATGCGTTCAGCCGACGAAAGTACGGCTATACCGGCTATGAGCCTTTTATTGCTGTCTATCCATTCCCGCTGGGCTTCTTCAAGACGGGCTATTTCCTTTTCGACCGCCGCATGGCGCAGGGACTGCCAGGCGGCGAGGCCCAGCATGAGGGGGATGCTCAGGGCAAACACATAGAGCGAAAAACGCTTCATGACGCACATTCCTCATCGTAGATTTTTTCCACCACCCTGAGCTTGGCGCTCCTTGACGGGGGATTGGCCCGGCGTTCTTCCTCGCCGGGGCCTATGGCTTTGCGGGTCAGAAGGCGCAGGGCCCTGTAACTCCTATTTCTACATATCGGCGTATCACGGCAAGAGGTAGAGTCCTGTTTCCCGCCGGAAGCGCCCTGCGGGTTCCTGTCAGGCCCGCTCCTGTCCCTAAAAAAATTCTTGACAATACGGTCCTCGGCGGAATGAAAGGTAATGACGCCCATTCTTCCCCCGGCCTTGAGATTATCAAGAGCGCCTTCAAGGAGGAAGGGAAGCCGCTCCAGTTCGCCGTTGACCGCTATGCGGAGGGCCTGGAAGGTCTTTGTCGCCGGATGAAAGGCCCCGTGCCCGGCCTGAGGCAGCGCCCGGTCCACTATACCGGCCAGGACAGCCGAACGCCTTATCGCCCCCAGGCGCCGCGCTTCAACTATAGCTTTGGCGACACGGCGCGAATACCGCTCGCCGGCGTTATGGTACAGGAGATCGGCAAGTTCCTTTTCGCCGAGCCTTCTTATAAGATCGGCGGCGCTTTCGCCCCGCGAGGGGTCTATGCGCATATCAAGGTCCTCGTCCTTTCTAAAACTGAAACCCCTGCCGCTTTTTTCGTAGTGAAACACGCTTACCCCAAGATCAATGAGTATGGTATCGGGCCGCCCGGCTCCGGCGGGAGGATTGGCAAAAAAATCATGGGACCAGAGGGAATAGAAACGCACCCGTTCACCGAAAACCGCAAGCCTTTCCCTGGCTACGGCGAGAATCCCCGCGTCGGCGTCTATGCCTATGACGCGGAGAGTGGGGAAGCGGGAAAGAAAGGCGTAACTGTGCCCGCCCTCGCCCAGGGTAGCGTCTATCATGAGTTCCGCTTCCGAACGGGGGCCAAGGTACTGTACGGTCTCCTCAAGCAGCACCGGGGTATGAACAATCATCACAGCCCTTCCCGGTTTTGCTTCATGACGGTTCCCAGTTTTTCGAGGGCCGCCCGGTACGCTCCCTGGCTCGACTCCACATAGCCCTCATACTCCCCGGCATCCCAAATTTCAATATAATCGTTCTGGCCGAGAATCACACAGTCCCTGGAAAGGGAGGCTGATTCCCTGAGGGCCTGGGGCAGGGATATACGTCCGGCCTTGTCTATTTCGATTTCCTGGGCGCTGCCCAAAAAACGCCGCCTTATGAGCCTGTCCTCAGGCAGCAGGGGATTGGTGGACGCGATGATGGTCTGGGAAAGCAGCTTCCACTGGTCGGGCGGATAGGCCCAGAGGCAGTGGTCCTCACCCTCTTTAACCACAAGAACGCCGCCCGAAAGCTCCGCCCTGAGGCGGGACGGCAGGCTGAGGCGGCCCTTGTCGTCAAGAGTATTGGTGTACTTTCCCGTCAGATAATTCATAACACTTTATCCAACTTTATCCCATTTTTTTCCACATAACTACATTATTACACATGAAATTCCTTCGTCAACAGAAATATCCAGAAAAATATTATAAATAGTAAAAAAAGTATCCTTTATGCTATACGTTTGTTTAGTATATATATATGAATTTGGATGCTTTTACCTGATATTGATTTAGGGTATGCTCAGATTCATGACCATCAATGAATATTTCATTGTGTTCCCCGAAGGCGACGCCCAGGAAATACCGGGCAGGCTCAGGGTAAACGCCCTGGTTGATATTAACGGACACGAACTGCCCCTGCCCCTGCCAACGAACAAAATGATCGCGTTCAGGGTGGAACGCATACAGGTCAAGGAAGGCCGGGGAGGCAGCGAAACCCTGCATTTTCTCGAACAACTCAGCGCCGACGAACTGCTCCCCTATCTGGGCAAGGGGGCCGGATGAGAGCCGAGGCGGTCCGGGCAGCCCCGTCAAAGGGCATAGGCACCCGCAGGGAAACATCCCTTCATGAGGCGCTTAAAATCCGCTATACCGGACCAGGGGGAAATACGGAAGTGGTCCACAGGGGCTTTGTCTGTGACGGCATAGACGCCTCGGGAACCATTATCGAGGTGCAGACCTCCAATTTCGCGGCCATTTACCGGAAGCTGGAAAGCCTGAGCAGGGAGGCAAAGCTCGTCCTCGTTTATCCAGTGATAAAAACCTGTTATCTTGAATTGTACGACACCGGGAAACACCTGATCCGCCGCCGCAAAAGCCCCAAAAAAGGCGGCTTTTGGGATATTTTTAACGAACTTATCTACGCCCCCCTGCTCCCGTCGCTTTCGAACCTGCGCATAGAGCTTGCCCTGGTAGACGCGGCTGAACGCCGGATACAGGACGGCAAGGGCTCATGGCGGCGCAGGGGAGTGAGCATCGCGGACAGGAGCCTCCTTGCCCTTCACGAGACCCTCAGCCTCGCGGGCGTTTCTTCCTACAGGCGCTTTATACCGCCGGAACTAAAGGGGAATTTTACCGTCAGGGAACTCGCGGCAGCGGCAAAAATAGGGGAAACAACGGCCCGCAAGACAGTCTATGTCCTTACACGGCTCAATCTTATTGAGAGAACAGGCAAAAAAGGAAGGGCCTTTGTATACAGGCGGGTAATAACTAACCACAGCCCACACGGAAAGCACGGAAAAGAAGAATTTTTGCCGCGAGGCAGAAAAAGTTAAAGAATTACGCGAATGAACACGAATTTTTTATGAGGCGTTCGCGTAACGGTGAGTTATACGACATTGTGGCTAAAATTTGTAGAAAAAAAATTGAAAAAACTTGACATTAATGTAAATTGGCTGGTAGAATAATATATATGATAGGCAGAAATGAAA
>JAIRXO010000072.1 GCA_031268255.1 Spirochaetaceae bacterium | reverse complement strand
CCTTCTCTTACGGTGCGGTTAGCAGGCTGGGTGGTGATGGTGATGACGGGCGTGGTGGGAGTGATGATGATGGGTGGATATGGAAGAACTGGCCCTGGCCCGACTATTTCACTGCCGTCCAACTCTACAAAATTTACCGCGGAAACCGATGTTGAGGCGGAGTTAAAAGAGACATTTTTCATTTGGTAGAAAGCCACGCTGCTTCCACTACCTATCATGAGGTAAATATCATAAGTACCTGAGCCCGTCCATCTGTGTTCAGTCTCCACGTTATAGAGTTCCACCGTTGCGGTATAAGGAGGACCAGAAGAAAGTTCTACACTATCCCCTCCGGCGACAACACCTATCCAGTCTAATGCCTGTTCCGGTGTTGTTCCACGCTCAACAATTCCAACCTGGAAGCCGCCGCCTGATTGCCCCTGGCTGGCTTGCGCGGCGCTGATATTTGTAATTCTCAAGGTTTTTGGATCGGTATTTCCCTTGCCGTTACCGTTGTCGTTACCGCTGCTCCCGGCCTTCCTGTAATAGCAGCCGGCGCCGCCCAAACCAAGGCTCAAGTCCTGACCGGCTTTTAGCGGGGTAAAGACATTGAACCCGCCAAGGCTCAAATTGGAAAACTCCAATGTGGTCCCGTCAATCTCATAATCGGCCGATCCCCCGTCAACGGTTTGTCCACCCGTAGTCATAGTCGCGCTGATGGTCCCGCCCGATGTTTTGACCGTAATATCCGCATCGGATGATTGGCCGGCTATTATAAGTTTGCCGCCGGAGGTAATCTCAAACACAACGTCGGTCCCGGCATCGGCGACCGCCTGGGTCGAGTGCCACGTTGCCACAAGGGCTTTGTCGATACCCCCGCCGCCGCCGTCTCCGCCGCTGGGATTATCGCACCCTGTCAGCCCGCTTGCGATTAGCGCCCCGATGGCGATAATCCCTAAAACTAAGACCAAAGGTCTCTTGCAGAGCTTCTTCATATGAAGCCTCCTTTGTGTCCAGACGGAAGGCCGGACGCTTGTTTACGCCCCATGGGCAGTTCTCCGCCACTGCGGGCATCGGGCAATTCCCTGAAATACAATCAAAATCGCAAAATACCACAAGAAATTATCCGTTAAGAATATAATATTATCCTAAAAGACTATTAGTCAAGGCCTATAAAGCAAGTATTCTATCTTCAAAGGCTAACAGACAAAACTAGATGGCAAGTATCAGGGAAGTATTGGCAGTTAATCTAAAAACATACCGTCGCAGGAGCGGCCTTTCGCAGGATAGACTGGCGGAACTGGCAGATATTTCCCCCCAATACCTTGCCACCGTTGAGACCTGCCGCAAATTCCCCACGCCCGAAGTGCTTGATCGCCTTGCCGTCGCCCTCGATATTGAAACCCACCTGCTTTTTGAAGTGGCAGCTACTCCTGCGGAAGCCCTTGAACGGCTGCACCAATCGATTGTTACCGATATTAAGCAGGTTGTACGGGAAGCTGTAAAGGAAACCGTCACAGAGGCGTTGCATAAAACAAAATAGAGTATAATAATGGTATACTTGAGAGAGGGATATTGTGGCAGAAGCAGGAACGGTGGAAGCAGGTAAAATAATACCTGTATCAATAGAGGACGAAGTAAAAAACGATTATCTTATCTATGCCATGTCGGTTATTGTGGCCAGGGCCCTGCCTGATGTGCGGGACGGCCTCAAGCCGGTACACCGGCGGCTCCTTTATTCCATGGACGAACTGGGTTTAAGGCCCGCGAGCGCCACCAAAAAAAGCGCCCGTATTGTCGGCGATGCCATGGGTAAATACCATCCCCACGGCGACGCGGCGCTCTACGATGCGTTGGTCCGCATGGCCCAGGATTTTTCCCTCAGGTATCCCCTGGTTCAGGGCCAGGGCAACTTCGGGTCTCTCGACGGCGATCCTCCGGCGGCAATGCGCTATACCGAGGCCAAACTTTCCAGGGTCGGCGACGAGATGCTTGTGGACCTGGGCAAGGAAACCGTTGATTTTGTCCCCAATTTTGACGAAAGCCTCAAAGAGCCCGCGGTTCTCCCGTCGACCCTTCCCAACCTCCTCATAAACGGTTCAAGCGGCATTGCCGTAGGCATGGCCACCAATATGGCCCCCCACAACCTTGTGGAAGTCTGTACGGCGGTCTGCGCCTGTATCGACAGGCCCGATATTTCCATAGACGAACTGATGAAGTATATCGAAGGGCCCGATTTCCCCACCGGGGGCATTATTTTTGGCCGCCAGGGTATCAGGGACGCCTACAGGACAGGCCGGGGCAAGCTCCTGGTCCGCGGCCGTTTTGCCGTGGAAACCACCAAATCAGGCAGGGAACTGATAGTCTTTACCGAGATTCCCTACGGTGTCAACAAGCTGTCCCTTCTTGAGCGCATAGGCGAACTTGCCCGGGAAAAAGTCATAGACGGCATAGCCAATTCCAATGACGAATCGGACCGGGACGGGCTGCGCATTGTCATTGAACTCAAAAAAGGCGCCATAGTCAAAGTGGTGCTAAACCAGCTCTTTTCCCATACCCAGCTTCAGTCAACCTTTGGCGTCATAAACCTCGCCCTGGTAGGCGGAAAGCCCCGCTGCCTTAACCTCAAGGAGCTGATTCATTATTTTATTGAACACAGGGTGGAGGTCGTTACCCGGAGGACCAGGTACGATCTCCGAAAGGCGGAGGAACGGGCCCACATTCTCGAAGGTCTGGTAATAGCCCTTGCCAACATTGATGAGGTTGTGGCCACTATCAAGGCATCCCGGGACATCAGTACCGCCAAAACAAAACTCCAGGAACGGTTCCTCCTGTCGGAAATCCAGGCCCAGGCCATTGTGGATATGCGCCTTGGCCGTCTTACCAGCCTCGAAGTCGAAAAACTCAAGGCCGAACTGGAAGAACTAAAGGTGCAGATAGCCTACTATAAATCGCTTTTGGCCGACGAAAAAAAACTCCGGGCAGTCATCAAGGACGAAATCACCGTCCTTTCGGGGCGTTACGGGGACAAGCGGCGTACCGAGATAGTTACCGGCGAGGTAGAAAACATCAATATCGAAGACCTCATCAAAAAAGAAGAAATGATGATTCTTGTCTCCAACCTGGGCTATGTCAAACGGGTTCCTGTCTCAGCCTACCGCAATCAAAGCCGGGGCGGCAAGGGAATGCAGAGCGCCAAACTGACGGAAGATGATTTTGTCAACCAGATTTTTGTCGCCAGCACCCACGAGTACATCATGTTTATCACCAGCGCGGGCAAGGCCTACTGGATGAAAGTTCACGAACTCCCCGAAGGTTCCAGAACCAGCAAGGGCGCCCATATAAAGAGCCTCCTTACCGTGTCGCCTAACGAGGATATTACCGCCATAGTGTCCCTCAAGGATTTTTCCGATAACGAATACCTCCTCACCGGCACAAGCCGGGGGGTGGTCAAGAAGGTGCGGACCTCGGAATTTGCCAACGCCAGGACCAGGGGCATCATCGCCATACGCCTGGACGAGGGCGACCGCCTGGTCAGCGCCCTGCTTACCGGCGGCAAGGACGAGGTAGTCCTTATTTCCCGCCGGGGCCAGGCCCTGCGTACCGGCGAAGATCATGTGCGGCCCATGGGCCGTTCATCCAGGGGCGTTTCCGGGATAAAGCTCTCAAGCGGCGACGAACTGACCGGCCTCCTCAGGGTCGTGGAAGGCGAAACCATGTTCATACTCTCGGAGTACGGCTACGGCAAGCGGGTGGAATTCAGCGAATTTTCCGCCCATGGAAGGGGAACGGGCGGCCAGAGGATATACACCGTCTCGGACAAGACCGGGGAGATAGTCGGCTGTGTTAATGTGCAGGACGACGAAGAAATTATGTGCATCACCAGTCAGGGTAAATCCATAAAGTTCAAGGTAAATTCAATAAGAACCATGGGACGCCTTGCCCAGGGCGTGCGCGTCCTCAGCATAGACAAGCCCGACTTTGTTATAGGGGTGGATCGCATTGTCAAGGAAGACCTTGGCGGCGCCGAAGGAATATAAAAATGAAAAAACGTTTTTTTGCGGGAATGGTCTGCGCGGCCTCTCTCCTGACGCTTTCCTGCGTCAGCGGAGGAAGCAGCAGGGAATTCGCCTCTCTTGAGGGAATAAGCTGGA
This sequence comes from Spirochaetaceae bacterium, assembly GCA_031268255.1. Lineage (GTDB taxonomy): Bacteria > Spirochaetota > Spirochaetia > Treponematales > Breznakiellaceae > JAIRTD01. Next base: position 57 of record JAIRXO010000072.1, on the reverse strand, counting down.
AACTTACCAGTATAGAAGCCGCGTCGGGCTTTATTTACCTTGACCGGCCCCTCCTGG
>JAIRXO010000005.1 GCA_031268255.1 Spirochaetaceae bacterium | reverse complement strand
AGGACAGCCCCCATGCGGAGGGCGCAGGATCGCCTGCCTTCCTCAACGCCGGGAAGGTCAGCCGCCGTGGTGCCTTCAAGCACTATGGCAATATCGGGAGCGACAGTATACGCGGCGCCTATGCTGCCCCTGAGACCGATTTCTTCCTGGGTCGAAAAGACAAACCATGCGTCGCGCTCAGGGCCTTCTTCAAGCATGGCGAGCATCACCGCGCAGCCTATACGGTCGTCAATGGCCTTGGCCTTAACACAGCCGTCGCCGAATTCAACAAAATCACTTTGAAAGCCGGCTATATCGCCTATGGAAACGATTTTTTCCGCTTCTTCCCTGCTTCTGGTTCCTATATCAATATAGAGGTCCTCAAACTTGGGAACCTGGTTCTCTTCTTCTTTACTCACAAGATGTTTGGCCTTGATGGGAATGATGCCGGGAATTTTTTTATCGCCTACTCTTACCCTTTTGCCGAGTATGACCCGGCGGTCTATGTTCCCCAAATTGATGAATTTCAGAAAGCCTTCGCCGGTAATATCCCGTATGATAAAGCCGACTTCGTCCATGTGGGCGCAGAACATTATTTTTTTGCCGCTCCGTTTTTTCCCTTTCTTGAAAACCAGCACGCTGCCCAGGGGGTCTGTCTCAATTGTATCGGCAAGGGGTCCGGCTTTTTCTACAATGTAATTTCGCACTTCGTCTTCGGCGCCTGAAACGCCGTCAAGGGTACAGAGGGAGCGGAGTATGTCTTTTATGTTCATTGGATGCCTCCCATGGCCTCCGCGGCGGCCGCTATGAGGCGCGCGGTATTTTCGATGTCTTCAAGTTTTACCACTTCTACCGGCATGTGGAGGTAGGCCGAAGGAAGTTCGACAACGGCGCTTATGACGCCGCCCCGCGAAACCTGTATGGGGTAGGCGTTCGTCCCCGAATTGCGGGTATGAACGGTAAACTGTATGGGTATGTCCTTTTTCCGCCCCTGCTCCTCTATAAAACGGGTAAAGCGGCGGTCGGTATTGGGGCCTATGGAGAGGGACGGCCCCTTGCCCAGTTCGAGAGTAACCTGTTCCTTGCTGTCCGGAGTTTTCGCGTTGCTTACGTCTACCACAATGCTGTAGTCAGGCGCAATATCAAAAGCCGCGGGCCCCGCGCCGCGCATAAAAACTTCTTCCTGTACGCTGGCCATGATAAAGAGATCGGCGTCAAGCGTTTTCCCCTTGAGCAGTTCAAGTGCCCTGAGTATGGCGGCAAAACAGGAACGGTCATCCATCGCCTTGCCGCAGAGAAAATTATTTTTTAGTTTTTCTGGCTCGTCGCGGTACACGGCGACAGTTCCTATGGGGATGCGTTTTTTTGCTTCTTCACCGGAAAGCCCGGTGTCAATATACATATCCTTTACCGCTATGGTCTTTTCCATTTGGTCAGGGCTTAAAAGATGAGGAGGGAGGCATGAAATAACGCCGAAAAGATTTTCGCCATTGAGTATGGTAAGCTCCCTGCCGGGCAGTATGCGGGGGTCTATGCCCCCTATAAGTTCAAAGCGAAGAAAGCCGTCGCTGATTGACGAAACGATGAGCCCCAGTTCGTCGATATGGGCGTCAATGAGGAGCTTTTTCGCGTGCGCCTTTCCGCAGGGTATGGAGGCGATTACATTACCCAGGGTATCGCGCCTGATATCGGAACTGAATTCCTTTAACAGCGTTTCGCAGCGGGCGCTTACCGCGTCCTCAAAGCCCGACGGCCCGTTGAGGCGGCAAAAATCAAAAAGCGTTTCGGTGATATTCATGGTTTGTCCTTTTGTAGTTCAACTTTGCGCATTTCTCCGGCAAGGCCCGCATGATAATCAATATAAACTTCCAGCACTTTTTTGCCAAGTTCCGCCGACGCCTTCTCAGGCGGGTTCCCCAGATTACCGGCGCGGCCCATGCTGTAGTCATCTACCGCGGCGAACACGGGAAGGTCCTTGTATGTTACCGCGTGGCCTGAATGTATATCCCTGCTCAAATAAGCGTCGGGAACCGGGGGGCGGGCCTGGTCCATGGCAACAAGATCGGGCCGTATGGCAAGAACACAGGATGTTTCGTAAAGGCCGCCGTGATCGGCGCAGTCCAGTTCCTTTGCTATCTGGGGAACCAGAACCCACCACTCGCTGATGGAACAGAGAACGCCGTAGTCCCGCCAGAGGTCGCTTGCGGTCATGCGGAGTATGCCGCTGTTTCCGCCGTGGCCGTTGATAAACATAAAGCGCCGCCCGCCATGCCTGGCGTATGACGCCCCGTAGGCATACCAGATTTTACGGAGCAGTTGGGGGTCAAGGGATACCTGGCCGGGAAAGCGGCGTCCTTCGGGGCCGTAGCCGTAGGGAAAGACCGGAGATGCCAGCGCGCCTGCCCGTTCTGCTATTTTATTGGCAAGGTATTCCGCTATGATCGTGTCAACACCCAGGGGATTGTGGGTTCCGTGGGATTCAAGCATCCCTATAGGAATGATGATGAGGTCATGCTCCTTCATCTTTTCTTCGAATTCTGTCCATGAAAGTTCCGCCGCCAGGGCTGTCCGCTTTTTCAATTGATCCCTCCCTGTACCGGCCGTACCGGCACGCTTCGTATTTCTTTAACCAGATCGGCGCAATAATCGGTATAGGCCTCAAACATGCCCAGGCCGAGGCTCTTTTCGGCCTCCTCGCTGGGGTCGCCGAAATTACCGTTAGGGGTAATCACCGGCGTAGGGATATTAAGGGTGATATTGGCGCCCCGGTAGTAGAAACCGTAGTCAAAACTGATCCCTTCGGTAAGTTTCTTTATCTGTTTGGTATCGGCCCTGGTAAGGTCAACAAGGCTTTCGTCAATGGCCATCATCATTGATGTTTCGAATTTTCCGCCGTGGTCATGGGAGTTGAAGCGGGAAATTTTAGGCATGAGTACCCACCATTCGCTTGAACTGATAAAGACTCCGTATTTGGCAAAGAGGTCTGAGGCGGCGTGGCGCAGGGCCATGGTATTGCCGCCATGACCGTTTACAAAAAAGAAGTGCCCCGCGCCGTGGCGTATAAAGTTTTCGCAGATTCCGTATACCAGGCTGCCCAGAATGGCCGGGTCTATGCTGATCGTGCCGGGAAAATCCAGAAGGGCTTCGGCATTGCCTATGGGAATGGCCGGGGCCACCATGGCCCCTGATTTTTCTCCTATGGCCCGTGCCAGGGCGCGGGCTATAAAAAAGTCCGTTCCCAGGGGACTTTGGGGGCCGTGTTCTTCGGTACTCCCCACGGGGATGATGATGGTATCGTCAAGGGCAATGGCCCGGGCAAAATCCTGCCAGGGCATTTCTTCAATCAGGACGGTCTTTTTCATTGAGAGTCTCCTTGCATCAAAGCGGATAATGACAGGCCGCAAAGCAGCCGGTTCTGATTTCGTGTAACGCGGGTTCGGCGGCCCTGCAGCGGTCCTGGCAGCGGGGGCAGCGGGAACTGAAACGGCAGCCTTGAGGAAGCCGTATGGGACTCGGCGGTTCTCCCTGTATCGCCACCTCTTTATTCCGTACACGCGGGTCAAGGCCCGGTTCAGCCTTGAGCAGTATATCGGTATAGGGATGCAGGGGCCTGGTGAACACCATTTCTGTCGGCGCGAGTTCGACAATTTTTCCGAGGTACATGACCGCTACCCTGCCGGTAATGTGGCGCACCACCCTGAGGTCGTGGGAGATAAACAGCATGGTAAGATTGAGGCGTTCCTGAAGATCCGAGAGGAGGTTTATCACCTGGGCCTGTATCGAGACATCCAGCGCCGATACCGGTTCGTCGGCGATGATAATCCGGGGGTCAAGCACTATGGCCCTGGCTATGCCTATACGCTGCCTCTGGCCTCCTGAAAATTCGCTGGGCAGGCGGCCTGCGGCATCGGAGCTGAGGCCGACAAGGTCCATTACTTCGCGTATTTTGTTATCCTGTTCGTCAGGGCCGCAGATACGGTGAAACCGTATCGCCTCGGCAAGCAGCTCCCTGGTTGTCATGCGGGGATTGAGCGAAGAATACGGGTCCTGAAAAATCATCTGGAGATTTCTGCGGTAAGGCCGCATCGCCCGGTCCGAAAGGCGGGCCAGGTTGACATCGTCAAAAAAAATATCCCCTTCGTCAGGCCTGTAGAGCCTGATGATGGTCCTGGCAAGGGTACTTTTTCCGCAGCCTGATTCTCCCACAAGGCCCAGGGTTTCACCTTCATGGATGAGGAGGTCCACACGGTCCACCGCTTTAAGGTACTCCTGTTTTTTGCCGCGTAACGCCTCGAGTACCTGCCTTTTTACCGGAAAGTATTTTCTGAGGTTCCGTACCTCGATCAGGGGCTTTTTCATACAGATGGCCCCCCGGCGTCGAGGAAACCTTCCAGGCCGGAAAGTTTTTCATGAAAATGGCAGCGCACGCTGTGCCTGCCCTGTGCCCCCTCTTCACCGGAAAGGGGCGCAAGGGCGGGGAGTTCTTCTTCGCAGCGGCCTTCCTTAAATTTGCAGCGCGGGGCAAAGGGGCAGCCCGGAGGAGGATCGGCAAGATTCGGCGGGGCGCCGCTTATAGGTTCAAGCCGTTTCAGCGTTTTCTGGGGCATGGAACTGAGGAGGCCGTAGGTGTAAGGATGCCTCGGAGAGGCAAAGAGGGTAACGACACCGCAGAATTCCATAATATGCCCCGCGTACATTACCGCCACAAAGTCGCACATCTGGGACACAACACCAAGGTCATGGGTTACAAGAATCATGCTCATCCCCAACTGTTCCTTAAGGTTTCCGATGAGCTGCATGATCTGGTTCTGTATGGTTACGTCAAGCGCCGTGGTAGGTTCGTCGGCCAGGAGGAGTTTGGGCCTGCCTGCCAGGGCTATGGCTATCATGGCCCGCTGGCGCATACCTCCTGAAAACTGGTGAATGTACTCGTTCATCCTTTTTTCGGGATTCGGTATCCCCACCATGCGGAGCAGTTCTACGGAGCGGTTCCGTTTTTCCGCCCTGGAAAGGGCCGGGTCCAGGGTCTCGGCGATTTGGACTCTTATGGGAATAACCGGATTGAGGGCGGTCATAGGCTCCTGAAAGATCATGCTTATTTCCCTGCCCCGTTTTTTCCGCATAGCCTCTTCGCCAAGGCTTAAAAGGTCTGTTCCGTTGTAGCGTATGCTGCCGCCGCTTATTTTTCCCGGAGGCCGTATGAGCCTTGATATTGAACGGCATACCGCTGTCTTGCCGCAGCCTGATTCGCCGACAAGGCCGAAAGTTTCGCCTTTCATCACCTCGAAGCTGACCCTGTTTACCGCCCTGACAATTTTATCCCCTGAAAAAAAGCAGGTGGAGAGGTCTTTGACTTCCAGAAGAGGCCGCTCCATCTAGCCCCTCCCCTTGGTCCGCAGCATATCGGAAAGGCCGTCGCCTATGAGGCTGAACCCGGTTCCGGTCAGGGCGAGAAAGAGGCCGGGAAAGGCCGCTATCCACCACGCGTTGGAAATATACGCCCTGCCTGTTTCGATGATGGCCCCCCATTCAGGCGCGGGCGGCTGTATGCCCAGCCCGAGAAAACTCATAGAAGCTCCGGCCAGCATTGACATCACTATATCAGAAGCGGCGTAGACCACGCAGCCTGAAATGACATTGGGAAGCAGATGGCGCAGCAGTATTCGCATATCGGTATAGCCGAGTACCTTGGCGGCCTGTATGTATTCGGCGTTTTTTGCCGCGAGGACTTCTCCCCGTACAAGACGGGCATAGTGCATCCAGCTTACCAGCCACATGGCGATAAAGAGATTGGTGATGCCCGGGCCGGTAATCGTTACAACCACGATGACGATGAGGGTAAAGGGAAAGGCCATAAAAATATCACAGAGCCGCATCATCAGCATATCGGTAACGCCGCCGTAGTAGCCTGCCAAAAGCCCTATGAGGGAACCGCATACCAGCGGGACTATAACCGCGATGACGCCCATCAAAAGGTCGATGCGGGTTCCCCATATAACCCGCGAAAATACATCGCGGCCCAGATTGTCCGTGCCAAAAAGGTGTTCTGACGAAGGGGGGAGCAGCATGCGTTCGGCGCTGTATTCCATGGGATTCTGTTTTGCCGCGACACCGGGAAAAAGGGCGAGAAAAAGAATGAAGAGCACTATGACCGCGCCGGTAACTATGCCTGGATTTCGTAAAAATGCCATATACCCGCCTAATCCAGCGTTACCCTGGGGTCCAGGGCCGAATAGAGTATATCGGTAACAAGGTTTATCATCATGATCAGGAAAGCGGTAATCAGAAGGGTTCCCTGCACCACAGGATAATCCCTCCCGAATATCGCCTCTACCATGAGCTGGCCTATGCCGGGCAGGTTGAACACCGTTTCGGTGATGGCGCTGCCCCCTATCATCGCGGCGATGCGCATCGCCAGGAGGGTAACGCTGGAAACAAGCCCGTTTCGTATAATGTGGCGCACGCGGACCGTATTGTTCGGTATGCCCTTGCTCCGGGCAAAATCAACAAAATCGCTCCCGGCAGTATCCACAATGCTGTTCCGGGCATTCCGCGTGATAAGGGCCGTGGTGGAAAGGGAAAGGGTAAAAGCGGGAAGTATGAGGCCCCGGAGATGCTGCAACAGCGTAGTGCCCCAGCCGACTATAGGAAAAATACGCACCCTGAGGGCAAAAACTATGAGCAGAAGCAGGGCTATCCAGAAGGTAGGAACCGAAAGGGCGATGAGGGCGCTTCCCCGTATGATCTGGTCGGGAAGCCTGTCTTTGTTGGCTGCGGCAATGTATCCCAGGGGCAGGGAGAACAGGGCCGAAAAAATACACGAAACCAGGGTGAGGGCCAGGGTGAGGGCCAGCCGCCTTTGGAGCAGCGCCATAACTGGTATATGGTATTTGATGGAATTGCCCAGGTCAAAGCGGACAAGATTCCGCATAAATATACCGTACTGAACAATGAGGGGCCGGTTTAAGCCGAGCTTTTCCCGGAGGGCTTCCACGGCGGCAAAAGTCGCCCTGTCGCCAAGCATATTCCGCGCGGGATCGCCGGGTATCAGGTGGATCAAAAGAAAAACCACCGCGGTTATAACCAGCAGCACCGGGATCATCTGCAGCATACGCTTTACGATATAATTCAAGCGGTTCAAAACAACACCCCATTAAAGAGAACAAGCGGCGCGGAATTCGCCTATTCCCATATCTTCAATATTGAAGTTGTCCGGAAACTGAAGTTGCCGGACAACAACCGCTTAAAACCGTTATCTTTTTTCAAGTCCATCTATTATTAACTGGTCCAGTGAATTCAGGGTAAAGCCGCTGATCTGTTTGCCGCTTACCACAAAGTACGGCGTCTGGTACATCGGGAACAGGGGTGCTTCATCATACAGAATCCTCTGTATCTCTTTATAGGCCGCAGCCCGTTTGTCCTGGTCTACTGTGGCGGACGCGGCGGCTGCCAGTTCTGTAACCCGGGTGTTTCTAAACCCTGTATGGAAACCGTGGGCCTGATCGTAAACGGCGATAAAATCGGTTAATCCTGCCGGATCGTTGGTATCTTCGGACCAACGCATGATGATTAGTGAGTGGGTAAGAGCCCTGTACTGCTCACTTATGGCGGCGCTTTCCATGGGGACAACGTTCAGCGTAACACCTATTTTCGCCCACTGTTCTTTCAGCAGTATGGAGACATTCTCGTATATGGTATTGCCTGTGGCATAGGTAATCTCTGTGGTAAAGCCGTTGGGATAGCCCGCTTCCGACAGAAGGGCTTTGGCCCTTTCGGGATCAAAGCCGTCGTCAACAATATCGGTATTGAAAAACCGCCCTATCACCCTGGGGTATACATTGTAGGTAGCCTCGCCGTATCCAAAAAGGGCGATTCTGATAAGTTCTTCCTTATTAGTAGCCATACGCAGGGCCCGGCGTACCTTCGCGTTATTCAAAATGGGCTTGGTAACGTTAAAATTGATATACCGCTGTTCAGAGGAGGGAATGATCTGTACATCCAAATCCGGATCCGCCTGAAGTTCGGCGATGCGGTTTGCCGGCGGGGTTAAGCACACATCAATATTCCCGGCCTGAAGCTGCATTATCCGGGTATTGTCATCAGACACGATATTGAACTGCAGGACATCCACTTTGGGCGCCGGGCCGTAATAATAGGGATTCTTTTCCAACCGGTAGAATTCATGAAGGCTCCAATCGGCAAAGTAGTATGGGCCGGTTCCCATGGGATGAAGGGAATATTCTTCCGACCCCAGTTCTTCAAACCGGGACTT
>JAIRXO010000061.1 GCA_031268255.1 Spirochaetaceae bacterium | reverse complement strand
TCTGTGGGGCTTGGACGCCTGGGCCTGCGGCATGCCGAAAATATCGCGGGGAGAATCCAGAACGCGCGTCTTGCGGCGCTCTGCGATGTTGATGAGGCCAAACTCAGGGAAACCGCCGGAAGGCTGGGAGTTTCCCGCTGTTTCACTTCTTTTGAAGAACTGATAGCCTCAAAGGATATTGACGCCGTGGTGCTTGTATCCCCTTCGGGCCTCCATACAAAGCAGATTGCCGCCGCCCTTGCCGCGGGCAAGCATGTTTTTTCGGAAAAGCCCCTGGGCGTGAGCGTGGCCGAGTGCAGGGAAGCCGAGAAGGCCGTGGAGGCCCGGCCTGACCTGGTGTTTATGCTGGGCTTTATGCGGCGCTTTGACGAGTCCTACCGTTATGCCCATGACAAGGTTGTCTCAGGGGAAATAGGCAGGCCGGTGCTTTTCAGGTCCTACAGCCAGGACCCGGAAAAATTTATCGAAGGCGCCATAGCCTTTGCCCCCCATTCGGGCGGACAGTTTCTTGATATGGCTGTCCACGACATTGACCTTGCCCGGTGGTTTACCGGCTCCGAACCCGAAACCGTCTATGCCATAGGCGATTGTTACGCCCATCCCGAATTCGGCCAATACAAGGACGGGGACAATGTATCATGCCTCATGAAATTCAAAAACGGCTGCATGGTGTTTCTCTTTGCCGGCCGCACCGCCCCCCACGGGTACAATGTGGAGACCGAAATCATAGGAACCAGGGGCATACTGCGCATCGCGTCGGTGCCCCAGAAAAACCTTGTGGAAATTCTTGACATCCACGGCGTGCGGAAAGAGTGCAGCGAGAATTTTCTTGAGCGTTTTGAAAGCGCCTATGTCAACGAAGTCCAGGAATTTGTAGACTGCATTGCCGGCGGTAAAAAGCCCGCCGTAACTGTGTATGACGGGACCAGGGTTTCGGAAATAGCGTATACCTGCAAGGCGGCGTTTGAACAGGGAACACTGATTACATTTTAACGCCATTAGTATGAGGGATATGATCAGCATCAAGGATATTGCCAGACAGGTTGGAACTTCTCCCTCAACGGTTTCCCGTGTGGTCAACGGCAAGGCCTATGTCAATTCAAAAAAACGGGAACAGATACTCAGCATTATAAAGGAAACAGGCTATGTGCCCAACAAGGCGGCCCGGAGCATGGTGCTTCAGCGGAGTTTTGCCGTGGGCATTATCGTTCCCGATACCTTTAACCTGTTCCAGCAGCAGCTCTTTTCGATAATAGAGCGGCGCCTTGAGTCCCTGGGCTACCATACGATATTCTTTTTTACCAAGCTCGACCTTTCAAGCGAAGAGGACTGCCTTAACCGCCTCTCTATGGAAAAACTCGACGGGATTGTTATACTTCAGGAGATGCACCTGCCCGGTTTTTTTGAATACTTTTCCAGTGCGGCCCTTCCTGTTGTGGCGTCAACCTGCAAGTACCATGATTATTCTTCCGTAGGAGTCAAGGAAAAACAGGCCGCCTTTGAGGGCGTCAATTACCTTATCAGCCTTGGGCACAAAAAAATAAACATGATTTCGGGCATTGGTTTTGCCTTTGGAACAAGGCGTACCGAAGGGTACTATGAGGCCCTTTCGTTTAACGGGCTTCCCCGTGACGAAGCGCGGGTAAGTTCGGTACAGTACTATACCGCCGAGTTTGGCATGTACGGCATGAGCGAGATGCTGCAGAGGAACAGGGATTGTACCGCCCTCTTTGCCGCCACCGACGAGCTTGCCATAGGGGCCATCAGGGTGCTGCGCGACCAGGGCATCAGGGTGCCTGAGGATATTTCGGTGCTGGGCTTTGACGATATTTACATGAGCGATTATATCGTGCCCCGGCTTACTACCATACGGCAGCCCATAAGCGAAATAGGCGAACAGACCGCCATGGCCCTGCACCAGAGCATCACCGGCAGCAATGTTTCCGCCGGTTTTGATATTGAACTCCCCCACAGGCTTGTCATCAGGGAGTCTACCGCCCCTTTTAAGGAGAAATCATGCTGACAAAAAACAGAATCGCCCTTAACCGTATCATTTCCCCGTCCCTGGGCCTGAAAGATTTTTTCGGCCTTGCCCGGAGCCTTGGCATCTCCAAGGTAGAACTCCGCAACGACCTCCCCGGCAAAACAGGAATCCCCGGCATTATTGACGGCCTTGCGCCCGCCGAGGCGGCCCGCATGGCAAGCGACCAGGGCATAGAGATACTCACCATCAATGCCCTCCAGAAATTCAACCTTCCTTCCGAACGGAAAAGCCGCGTTGAGGAACTGAAAGAACTGCTCTGCCTCTCTTCCGCCATAGGCTGCAAGGCGGTAGTCCTCTGCCCGAATAACGAAAAAGACGACAGGCGCTCAGGCGCGGAGCAGTACCGCGACAGCGTGGACGCCCTCGCGGAATACGGCCCCCTGTTTGCCGGTTCCGGCATACTTGGCTATATCGAGGCGCTGGGTTTTGGAATATCATCACTGGCCTCCCTCCCCTCGGCGCTTGGGGCAATAAAGGCTTCGGGCTTTGCCTGTTACAGAACCCTTTTGGACACTTTTCATCATTATATAGGCCCGGATACGGAGACCATGTTTGGCATGGACGGCCTCGGCGCCGCCTACGAAACAGCGTACACCGGCCTGGTTCATATATCCGGGGTTGAGGAAAAAATTCCCCCCGAAACGTATCTTGATGAACACAGGGTGCTGGTAGGCCCCGCTGACAGGATGGGCAACAGGGAGCTTGTCGCGCGGCTTCTGGGTCTGGGATATCAGGGAGACTTTTCGTTTGAGCCCTTCTCGGGGAAAATCCAGATGCTGCCCCCCGGCGCGCTGGCACAGGAGGTCGAGGCGAGCCTTCAATTTTTGGGAGCCGCCCCCTGACAAATTCAAATTTATGGAGTATTATAAGGAAGGAGTGACAGATGGATAAAGAAAAACTGGATTTTCTTAAAGCCAAGGCCCTCGAAATCCGCAAGCTGACTATCGAAGAAATCGGCACGCTGGGCGTAGGCCATATAGGCGGCGCCATGTCCATAGTGGAAGTCCTGGCGCTTTTGTATTTCCACCGCATGCGCGTGGACCCCAAACAGCCCAGGATGGCTGACCGGGACCAGCTTGTGGTTTCCAAAGGCCACGCGGGGCCAGCCGTATACGCCGCCCTCGCCGCCAGGGGATTTTTTCCAAAGGAATGGCTTGCCACGCTGAACCAGGGAGGAACCAGGCTTCCCAGCCACTGTGACCGGAACCTGACACCCGGCATTGACATGACCGCGGGTTCTCTGGGGCAGGGCTTTTCCGCCGCCGCCGGTATAGCCCTGGGACTTTGGATGGATAAAAAGCCGTCCCATGTATATTCAATACTTGGTGACGGGGAATCAAACGAAGGACAGGTATGGGAAGCGGCCCTCTTTGCCGGAACCAGAAAGCTGTCCAATTTCATCGCCTTTACCGACTACAACAAACAGCAGCTTGACGGGTACACCAAGGACATCATTGATCTCGGCGATCTGGAAGCCAAGTGGCGGGAATTCGGCTGGTTTGCCCAGACCGTAGACGGCCATGACATTGCCGCCCTTGACGGCGCCGTGGAAAAAGCCATAGCCCAAAAGGAAAAACCATCCATGATTGTGATGAACACCATCAAGGGCAGGGGCTGCAGCTTTGCCGAAGGCATTCTGGCCAACCACAATATGACCTTCAATATGGAAAAGGCCAAGGAGGCCCTTGACGCCCTTGATACGAAGGAAGGCAGGGAGTAGACCATGGAAACAAAAGAATTACGCGCGGCCTATGCGGAGACACTGGTGGCCCTGGGATCAAAAAATCCCGATATAGTCGTTCTTGAGGCCGACCTTATGGCCGCCACCGGAACAAAGATTTTTAAGGAAGCCTATCCCGATCGTTTTATTAACGTCGGCATAGCCGAGGCGAACATGATAGGCATCGCCTCGGGCCTGTCGGAAGCGGGGAAGATCCCCTTCGCGGCGACATTTGCCTGCTTTGCGTCCCGCAGGGATTTTGACCAGTTCTTTATCTCGGCCAATTATGCCCAGCTCAATGTCAAACTCATCGGAACCGATCCGGGCGTTACCGCCGCCTTTAACGGCGGAACCCACATGCCCTTTGAGGACCTCGCCCTCATGCGGGTGATACCCCGCCTCATCGTTACGGAACCCTCAGACCCCAGAGCCTGCGCCGCCTTTGTCGAACAGGCCGCGGCCCATTACGGCTGCGTGTATATACGCATAGCCCGCAAAGCCGTTCCCTATCTCTACAACGAAAACGAAAAGTTTGAATTCGGCAAGGCCAAAGTCCTCAAGCAGGGCAAAGACCTGTGCTTTATGGCCCTGGGAAGCCTCATGGTGAATGAGTCCCTCAAGGCCGCCGGCATCCTCGCTCAGGAAGGCATAGATGCCGGAGTGCTCGATATACTTACCCTTAAACCCATTGACAGGGAAGCGGTGCTTGACCATGCCGCCAAAGTCAAAGCGGTAGTCTCGGTAGAAAACCACCAGATCATAGGAGGCCTGGGGAGCGCCATCGCGGAACTCCTTTCCGAAGGCGGCTATCAGGGCAGATTCAGGCGCATAGGCATACAGGATGAATTTGGCCAGGTAGGAACCCAGGACTTTTTGGTTAAACACTACGGCCTCGACGCCGATACCATAGCGGCCAGGGCAAAAGCCCTTTTGCGCTGATACGCGCGCGCCGCTAAAAGAAAAAACCCCGAGGCATACGCTCCGGGGTTTTTCTTTTGCGTTTAACGATGCGGCCTAGCGCAGTTCTTTAAGAATCTCGTCGGACACTATTTTGCCGCCGTAGGTGGCCAGGGCGACTTGGCGGTTAAAAAATTTTCGCTGTCTGTGATGTCCGTGTCGTATACTTTCCCTCAAAAACTAATGGGAAAGTGGTAAATAT
>JAIRXO010000284.1 GCA_031268255.1 Spirochaetaceae bacterium | reverse complement strand
ACAAAGCGGCCGGTTCCGGCGGCGGCGTGTATATAGCAGGGACAGGTGCTTCCAACGCGGACGCGGCCAGTGAATTCACCCTTGAGAACACTTCCGTAAATAACAATACCGCCCTGGGTACATCTGCTACGCTGGCAACCCTTGCCGGAGGCGGCGGGGTCTGTGTGTCAGGCAACGCCCTTTTCTGGATGGCCAGCGGAACCATAGCGAATAACACTGCCGGTGAAGTTCTCAGCGGCAGCAATGTCAGGGGCGGTTCCGGCGGCGGCGTACTGGTACGGGCCAGCCTGTTTGATACCAATTATGATGGAAGTAAAGAAAATCTCGGCTTCATCATGAGTGGCGGAACCATCTCCGGCAACAAGTCCTACGGCGCGGCCTCTCCCCACGGAGGCGGCGGGGTCTATGTGGCTTCCGGGGAATTCGATATGCTTGGAGGATCAATCGTCCTCAATTATTCCAAACGCCAGGGCGGAGGGGTCTTTGTTCATTCCGGGGCGGTGTTTGACGCCTCCGGTACTTCCTCAATAACCGGCAATGACGGAGTCGGCAGCTCCAAGGGATTGTGTTCAAGGGGCGTTACGGAAATGACAGGCAGCGCCCAGGCCGATACGGTCTATGTCTGGAACCCCCTCGCCGAGGATGCCGAGCCTCTTTCAGGCGCCAGCGCGGATTACAATACGTTTATCCTGTCGGGAAACGCCCGGATAGGGGGCATAGTCCTGGCCCATTCGGCAGAACATCGTAATTTCATCGATCTTAGGGGTATAACAGGAACAGGCCAAATTGCCAACATCGACCTGGAGGGTCACCTGACCAACTTTGTCTTTAAGGACACCGACATCAACGACTGGTTAAACAAGACGATACTGGTAGACGCAACTGGCCTTGTAGACCGCTTCTCCCTGGGGTCCTTTGTGGGGGGTACAACCCTCAGCCTGTCGCCCTATAAACTTGCGCTTGTCCCCGGTTCTCCTGCTACCGGAAACTTGGTGAGAAAATGACCCGGCTTAAAAAAAAGGAGACAGCTCCATGAAAGGATATTTCCGGCGAAAGACTCAGGTTCCGGTATCGCGGACTCCGGCGCCTTTGGTCCTCTTATTGGCGGCGTTGTTATGCCCCGTCTTTCCCCTGAGTTCCCAGACCCGGACCGAAGAGTGGGTGGAGACCGGGCGCTTTGGTACGGAAGAAACAGAAGAAAACAGTACGGCGGGGAAAGAGGACCTCAATGACCAATGGGTACGCCTGGGCCTGAGGGCCGGACCTTCCCTGCGGTTTTATACCCCCGAGAATGACACCCGCTATACCGGCAATGATACCCATGCCGCCGCCCTGGACCTGGCTTTTCAGGCTAATCTCAGGGTGCTTCCCTTCCTGAGCGTCCAGGCAGAGGCGGTGCTTACCTGGGACAACGCGTCCCTCTGGGCCTACACAAGCGACGCTATCCGCTATACCAGGGACTATACGGCTTTTTCCCTTCAGTTTCCCCTCCTGGTAAAACTGGATTTCTATCCCGGCAGATTCAAACTTTCACCCTTTCTGGGGCTGTACTACCTGGCGCCTCTGGGAAGGCTCAAGGCTTCCAATTCCCTGGACGACGAAACACATTCCCTCTCTTACCGGATGTCGCCGCCTTTGGGATTTACCGGCGGCATGAGCGGGGCGCTTGCGCTGGGGCCCGGCGCGCTCATTGCCGATCTCCGCTACGCCTCTGACTTTGGATCCCTGGAGGCGAAAAACGGAAGCATGGAAGGATTCAGACGCGCTGCGATTTCTTTAACCGTAGGGTACGAAATGGGATTTTTTTCCAGAAAGGGAGGAACCCATGACTAGGAAATTTTCTCCGCCGTCCGCAAAAAGCGCGGTTACGGCGGCAATTCTCGGCGTTCTGGTCATATTCCCGGCACTGCTTTCCGCCCAGACCCTTCCGGCGGAAAATAACCGCGGCCTGGACTATGAGGGAAGATCCGTTGTGGCTGTGCTTCCCCTGGCGGGGGACGAGGCCGAAGCGGAGATGATACGGCGTTTCCAGGGCGGGCTCATGGAGTCCGTTACCGCTCTTGGAAGATACAGTCCCCGGGAAATCCGCGTCTCCACCGTCATCGCGGCGGAACTTGAAATACCCACCGATATGCCGCCGGTTCCGGCTTTGGTCTCCGGCGCCCGTTATGCCCTCACCGGAGGCGTGTATCCGGGGAACAGGTCTGGAGATTTTTACCTTCAATTGTGGCTTTGGGATATGGCAGGTTCCACCATGATCTATACCGATGATCTTGTGTACGATGATATTGACGGAGCCATGGAGAGTCTGCCCGGCCTTGTAGAGTGGCTCTTTTCCCATATTCATGAAACTGTCATCGAAACGCCGGCGGCCAGAGCCTGGCTTGACCCCCTGTTTATGTTCGGCATCAGGGCCGGCCTCAGCCCCCGTTCCTATATTGAGCCTGAGGAAAATTCCTCGGGCGCCCTGGCGCTTAACCTTGAAGGGGGCGTATCAGGCGCCATACGCCTTACCCCCCTGCTCTCTTTTCAGCTTGAGATATCCTTGACCAATGACAGCGTGGTCTACCGGGGCCTTGATTCTATAAGTACTCCGCCTGTTCTGGAAAATGAAAAATTAACCAGCCTTTCCCTGACCGTTCCCCTTCTGCTTAAAGCGAATTTCAGGGCCGGCCTTTTCAGGATTTCTCCCCTGGCCGGCTTCTATCTGGTCCTTCCCCTGGGGAAAAGCCACTTCTATAAAAATAACGAAAAAGAAGCGTCCTACCCCTGGTCCCTCTCGGTCCCCCTGGGATTTACCCTGGGAATTGAAGGGGCACGGCAATACGGATCGGGGAGAATTTTTACCGGCCTGCGTTACGGCGTTGATTTTGGGACCGCATCCATTGACGATGCAAAAACTCATGACGGCTATGATGTGCGTTACAGGCGGCATAGTTTTTCCCTGTATCTGGGATATGAATTTGGCTTTTATGACGGAAAAAAACTAGGAGAACTCTGATGAAACACTTAAGCGCGGCATGTATCCTCGGTTTAATGATCGTGTCTTTGTGTCCCGCCCAGACCCAGACAGGAAACGCTTCGTATAACGCGTCAAAAACGGGCTTTACCATAAGTCATTCCAGCCTGTCCTTTAATACCCATGTGCGGGTTACCAACCTCTCGAACAACAGGTCCGTAGACGCCACGGTAAACGGCCGTATCCCCATAGGAGCGGATCGTATCGCCGATATTTCTCAGGAAGCCGGAGACGCACTGGGCATGAGCAGGACAGGCATGACTCTGGTAGAAATCGCCGAATTACCCGCGGGAGGCGTACAAGCCGCCGCGCCGCCGCCTTCCCCTCCTCCGGCTCCTCCCCCGGTCGCCGTGCTGCCGCCCGCCCCGGCCCAGCAGCCTGCCGCGTCTCCGCCAGTAACCCAGATACTGCCTATTCAAACCGTTACCGATGTTGAGTACGTTCAGGTTCCGGGATCAACCCAGTCAAACTGCTGCTCCCCTCTTTTGTGGGTTATTCTTTTACTGCTGGTTCTGGTGGTACTGCTTCTGACGCTGATACTGATCCTCGTACTGCGCCGTCTGCTCCTGTGGCCCTGGCGTTACAGGGTGTGGTACCGGCGGCATCTTCTGTACGCCAGAAAATACCGCCGTTAGGCGAAAAACGGCTACGGGGTTTCCGTAATGGAAAGCAGTTCCTGCCTGGTCTCAAAGCCATAGGCTGGAATGCCCCGGTCATCATATTCCATCTCTCCTACCTGGCTGTCCACCGGATCGGAGCGGGCATGCTTTTTTGCGGGGTTAAAATCCTCAAGGATTGCGCTGTTCGCGGGCATACGGTATATGTCGAGGTTGCAGAAATAGTAATTCCACCGTTCGCTTTCCCCCCTGCGCCAGGCGCTGCCTCCATAGGAAGGATCAACAAATATCCAGCCCCAGGGTTCAACATAAAATTCCGCCCAGTCATGGCAGCCTGTATAGTATTTCGAGACCGCAAGCCCGGACTGCCATTTCGCGGGAATCCCCGCCATGCGGCAGAGGGTGATAAAAAGAATGGCCTGAACGCCGCAGTCCCCTTTCAGGTTGACCGCCGCGTACTCCGAAATATTCTCAATGGCCGCGTATTCCCGCACATAAGAATACATTACCCTGGTGGTGATAAAATCGTAAATCCTACGGGCCTTTAAAAGGGGATGGGTTTCCCCGCCGGTAATTTCTTCCAGGAGGAACCTGAGATAGGGGGTAAACCTGATATGGGGAAGCTGCTCTCCCAGGCAGGAACGGGCCGCCTGACCGGGAACAAAGTCCCTGGCCAATGCAGGATCGGCTTTCACATAATCCACATGATTGGTGTAGGTATATTCAACGGAAAAAACATCATCCCCTTTAAGGACAGTCTCAAAGCAGACTGTTCTCTGGGGAGATGAGCGGGGGGCGACAAAAGAAGCCTCCGGCCTTGTCTGTATGAGCGTAAAGTCCCGTACCTGGCGGCCATCTCCGGGGATGGGAAGGTAAACCCGGACAGGTCTCCCTATCTGTTCAAACTCTTTTTTTATCCACAGTGATGAACGGAGCCGTATTTCCGCGCTTCTGCCGCCTTTCTCTTTCATCACGGCGATATTGTTACTCAGCATGGCCCGCTCTTTTGCCACGGTATCATCACTTGCGGGGGAAACAAGTCGCTTTTCATACGCGGGGCTGGTTTTAATCAGGTTCGCAAAAAAGCGTCGCTGAAAATATACGGCGCCGTTAATAAAT
>JAIRXO010000184.1 GCA_031268255.1 Spirochaetaceae bacterium | reverse complement strand
AAGCGGTTCATGCTGTACTGGGAACATTGCAAGGTCAGTTTACCCGGAACGCAAAGCCGCTGCCCGCTCTGTCAAAGCAAGCCCGCCGGAGAACCTGACGGTTCCCGCGACTGTTTCCCGCCTGTACCCGAACCCCGGAGAACGGTCAGCCGCGCCCTGATCACCTGGCTTGCCTTCGTAAGCGTGTGCGCGGTGGCAATTTGCATCACCGTCAACATAGCCGCTCCAGAAGGCGGGTGGTGGTCTACGTTTGTGCTTGCCGGAGTCGCGAGCCTCTGGATTGATTTTGCCATTATACTGAAAAAACAAAAAAACCTGCCCAAAAGTATTATATGGCAGGTCATCATCGTTTCGCTTATCGCTTTTTTTTGGGATATATTCACGACATATAAAGGGTGGTCGCTGGAATATGTTCTGCCAAGCCTCAGCGCGTCCGCCATGCTTGCCCTGACTGTAGTGGCCAAGGTACGGAGCCTTGATATACAGGACTACATTTTGTATCTGGTGATTGCCTGTGTTTTCGGTATTGTTTCATTTGTTTTGATTCTGACCGGCGTGGTACGGGTTGTTATTCCGTCGGCGATTAGTTTTTGCGCGGCGCTTGTTTTTCTGGCGTTCCTGCTGTTTTTTGAGGGAAAAGCACTTTGGGCCGAATTCCAGCGGCGATTGCATTTGTAGAATCCGGCTTTATGCCTGCCCTTGTTTGGTATAATTGACTTCTGGTCCCCTGAGGCATTATTCTTATGGTATGAACATACTCCGCCGGCCCTTTCGGTACAGTTATTTTAGCGCCACGCTGATACTCATCGGTTTGAATGTCTTTGTGTTTCTCTGTCAGCGTTTTTTACGGGGCGGCAATCTTACCCTGTTCCTCGCCATGACTCCCGCCGCCGTGGCCAACGGCTGTATATGGCAGATATTTACCTACATGTTCGTTCATGCCAATTTTAGCCACATTTTCTTTAATATGCTCGGCCTCTTTATCTTTGGCACCCAGGTTGAGCAGCGCATGGGGAGCCGTGAGTTCCTCCTTTTCTATCTCCTTACCGGAACCCTTGCCGGGGCTTTTTCCTTTGCCTTTCTCTTTTTTACCGGAGGCTACTTTTCGCCCCTCCTCGGCGCGTCGGGGGCAATCTTTGCCGTAGAGCTTGCCTTTGCCTGCCTTTTCCCCAACGCGCTCATCTATATCTGGGGCATTCTCCCCCTCAGGGCGCCTGTCATGGTTCTGGCCTACACGGGCCTGGAACTTTTCTTTTCGTTTACCGGGGCCAGGGCCGGTGTTGCCCATTTTACCCATCTGGCCGGCTTTGGCTTTGCCTGGCTTTACTTCCTTGTACGCTACGGCCAGAATCCCTGGAAACTCCTTACCAGGCGTTAGGCGGCTTAAAAAGAACCCAGGCTGTTCCGATAATAGGGATATGGTTTTGTTCCGGCGCTTTATAGCGGCCTGGTTTGTTTTGACTGTGTCTGCTTCCCTTTTCGCCCAGGAGGTACTCAGGGGCGAGGTCCGGGTCGAAATGGAACCGGTCTATGCCGCCTATATAGACGAACAGTACCCCCTGGATACCGCTTCAACCCACAGGCGGGCGCTGGAAGAAGCGGCTATGTTTTTTTCGGCCATGCTTTACGGCTGGTCCTTTGAACACGAAATAGGCGAACAGGCCCGGCAAATTCCCGAAACATTTGAACTTGAAGAACTGGGCAGCGTTGCATGGGGCGACAGCCGGCTCAGGGTTACTGACGCGCGGATTGAGGGGACCCAGTTTTTTATGTGGACTGATTACCGCCTCGATGAGGACCAGGCGAGGCGCATGAGGGTATGGCGTTCGGGAACCATACGGAGCGCCCATGCCCTGGGCTACGGTCCTGTGGGCGGGCCTGTCGGGATTGGGGACTGGATGCAGATAAAAAAAACCGCCCTTGAGGATGCCGCCAGAGCGGCGGTGCGCGCCATGCTGCGGGGCAGTGAACGGAACCGCCCCAAACACGCCAGCGGCTATATTGCCCTTGATTCCTTTCCGGTCTACCGCCTGTCCTCAGGACGCTGGCAGGTCAGCGCCCGCTTTAGAATCGAAATCACCGGGATCATTCCTTTTTCAGTATACTGAACCGCTTCCCAAATTACCCCGCATTTGCTATTCTGTCGGCATGGATATTCAAAGTACGGTTAAAAACCTTCATCCTCTGGAAGTCAGGGTTATTCTTTCATACAAGAAAGGTGATGAGCTTACTGTCGAAAAGATCGAAAAGGACCTGGGCTTTAGGGCCGGAAACGGCAATCAGGCCCTGTCCTGGCTTGCCGGAAAGGGCATCGTGAGCGAACTGAGAAGGGAAAAAAGTTTTTTTTACGAACTTACCGAACTGGGCAGAAGCTGGAAAGAAAAAGGAACTCCCGCAGAGCGCATTATTGAATTGATACGAATCAGGGGGGACGGGCCTACCCTGCCCGAGATTGCCGGAACACTGGACCTTGACAACAAGGATGCCGGCAGCGCCTTTGGAACCCTTTCCAAACTGGGTGTTCTTGCCATGGACAGCGAAAAGCGGGTCGTCATGGCCCTGTCAGGCGGCGAACTCGAAAACGGCCGTCCCGCCGCGGGAAAGGGCGCCGAATATCTTGCGGTGATTCGGGCGCTTCTTGACCGGGGCGCCGGGCGCCAGGAATCAGGCGCGTTCCTTGCCCGGTCCAGCCTTTCCGGCGCCGAACAGTCCGCTATGTCAGGCATGGCAAAAAAGCGGGGCGCCGCCGACGCTCCTTTCAGGGAACTTGAGCGGGAGACCGTGGTGTTCGGCTTTACATCCGAATGGGAAGGGACCGCCGCCGCCCTGAAAGCCGCGGGCATTACCGGAGACGAAATAGGAAATCTCAGCCCCGAAATGCTTGCGTCAGGATCATGGAAGGGCAGGAGTTTCCGTTCGTATAACGTGCAGGTTCCGCCTACACGGCTGGTCCCCGGAAGAACCAATCCCTACGCGAAATTTCTCGAAGATGTAAAAGACCAGCTCTGTTCCCTGGGCTTTGAGGAATTTGACGGCCCCCTGGTCGAAACCGAATTCTGGAATTCGGACGCCCTCTTTATGCCCCAGTTTCATTCTGCCAGGGACATACATGACGTGTACCATATCGCCGAGCCCGAAAAGGCCAGGGCCATTGAGGAGCCTTGGCTTTCCAATGTGGCCGCCGCCCACGAGGACGGCGGCAAAACCGGCAGCCGTGGCTGGAACTACAGTTTTGACCGCGAGTTTACCAGGCGGCTCATACTCCGCAGCCAGGGAACCGTGCTTTCGGCCAAGACCCTGCCAAAGGCGAAGATTCCCGGCAAGTACTTTGGTATAGTGCGCTGTTTCCGCTACGACAAGGTAGACGCTACCCACCTCTCTGATTTTTACCAGACCGAAGGCATAGTGCTTGGCGAGGATGTCAACCTCCGCACCCTGCTCGGCATGCTTGACATGTTTGCCCGGGAAGTGGCCGGCGCAAAAGAAGTAAAATACGTTCCCGGTTACTTCCCCTTTACCGAGCCTTCTGTGGAAGTCCACATCAAGCATCCGGCGCTGGGCTGGTTTGAACTCGGCGGCTCAGGCATTTTCCGGCCCGAGGTAACCCGGTCCCTGTCCGTCAATGTGCCCGTGGCGGCCTGGGGTATAGGCATAGACCGCATGGCCCTCATGGCCCTGGGCCTCAATGACCTCCGCGAGCTTTTCAGCAGTGATATTGAAAATGTGCGTCTCAGGAAAACCAGAGCATGAGCGGAAATGAAAAACGGACAAGGAGAATATTTATGGTGAAGATTGCGACAATTGCCGGCTCTGATGCCTCAGGCGGGGCCGGCCTCGAAGCGGATTTAAAAACATTCGAAGAATACGGTCTTTACGGCATGGCGGCTGTAACCCTCATCGCGGCAATGGACCCCGAAAACGGCTGGGCGCACCAGGTGTTTCCTCTGGAAGAAAAAGCCCTCAGGGCGCAGATGGAGACCATCTTTAAGGGTGTAGGCCCCGCGTCGGTAAAGTCAGGCATGCTGGGAAGTTTTTACGCGGTAGAATTGACCCGT
>JAIRXO010000304.1 GCA_031268255.1 Spirochaetaceae bacterium | reverse complement strand
CCAAGCGGAGGGAGATGTGGACGTGCTAGAGGCACGGATACATCGACCGGAGCGCAGGGCTGGAGCGAAGGGGGGCCGGGCGAACAAAAATCCGAAAGGATTTTTGTTTTGGAGTTTTGCTTTGCAAAACTCCGTTACGCGGGGCAGTGGGGAAACAGGCCCCCCTCCAAAAGCGGATTAACTCACGGTTTCGCGTTACGGGTGATCCTCAAGTCTGCCCAAGCTGTCCGTACAGTTCGTTCCCCCTGTTGTCAATGACCATAAAGACGGGGAAGTTTTTAACCTCAATGAGTCTGACCGCTTCCATGCCCAATTCGGGGTAGTCGATAATTTTTTGGGAAAGGATGTTTTCCTCGGCGGGGAGGGCCGCCGCTCCTCCTATGGCGCCAAGGTAAAAGCCGCCGTATTTTTTGCAGGCGGCGGTCCAGGAGGAACCGCGGTTTCCCTTGGACAGGGTTATAAGGGCGGCGCCCCGGGACATGAGTTCGCCGGCATAGGGGTCCATGCGCTGGGCGGTGGTGGGTCCTATGCTGCCGCTTATTTTCCCCGGCGGTGTGGCCGCGGGTCCGGCGTAGTAAATCGGGTGTTTTCCTGTATACGGCGGAAGGTTTTTGCCGCTGCTGATAAGGGTATGCCAGTTAAGGTGGGCGGCGTCCCGGGCAACGATGAGTTTTCCTGAAAGCAGGAGTCTGTCGCCTGCGGTAAAGCGGCCCAGGTCCGCGAGTATTTCCTTTATGGGCCGGTTAAGGTCTATGAGCGGCGGAGCGCTGGAACTGTTTCCGCCGGACTGAACGGACAGGGCAGGATGCCCCTTTTTTTTAAGCCATGCCGAGGGTTGTTCGACAAGTTCTTCGAGGTGAACTCCGGCGGCGTCTATACAGGCCAGCATGTTCCGGTGGGCCGAACAGGAGACCCCTATGGAAACAGGGAAGCTGGCGGCGTGCCGGGGGAGGCGTATTACTCTGGCGTCAAGGAGCAGGTGCTTTCCGCCGAACTGGGCGCCGAGTCCTGTCCCGCGGCCTATGTCCATTATCCGTTCTTCCCAATATTTGTCCCGTCTCATCCAGGGCTTTAACCGGGATTCGGCTGGACTTTCTCCGGGGACAAAGGCGGGGGCGTAATCGAGAATTTCGCTTGTGGCCAGTTTGAGGACTTCAAGGTTGAATTCGGGGCTTTGGCCGCCGGCAACCACGGCGAGGCGGTAGGGGGGACAGGCGGCGGTTCCGAGGAGGCGTATTTTTTCTTCGAGAAAAGCCGCGAAGGCTTTTTCTTCCAGCAGGGCCTTGGTCATGGAAAAATAGGCGGTTTTGTTGGATGAGCCTCCGCCTTTGGAAACAAACAGAAAACGGAAGGCCGGTCCTCCCGGGCTGTCCGGGCAGGCGGCTATATGGCATTGGGATGGGAGATTATCGCCTGTATTGTATTCATCAAAAAAAGAGGACGCGGCGACCATTGAAAAGCGGAGATTGTTCTCCCGGTACGCCTGCGCCGCTCCTGAGGAAAGTTCCTCCTCATCGTCGCCTGATGTTACGACGCTGTTGTCCTTCCAGCCGTATATCGACGCTGTTCCCGTATCCTGGCACAGGGCAAGTTCTCCCCTGGAGGCGATTTCGGCGTTTTTCAACATGGTCTCAAGGACAAGTTTTTCGTTCTCCGATGATTCTCTGTCATTGAGCGCGGCGGCAAGGAGGCCAAGGTGGCTTTCCCGCAGGTAAAAGGCGATTCTCCTGAACGCTTCTTTGGAAAGGGCCGCAAGGAGGCCCCGGGGAAGCAGCAGCCGTCCGTTTTCTATCCTGGGAATCGCGGTATCAAGGGCGCCGAAGCGGGTATGGGTGAACGCGTCAAGGATGATGTTCCGCATGATTCTCCTCTTATGGCGTATAACGAAGTTCCAGTATATTCCACACGGTCGGGCTCTCCTGGCCCAGACGCCAGAAGCCTATGGCCTTGACGCCCAGGGAACGGTACATTTCCATGCGGACCG
This sequence comes from Spirochaetaceae bacterium, assembly GCA_031268255.1. GTDB lineage: Bacteria > Spirochaetota > Spirochaetia > Treponematales > Breznakiellaceae > JAIRTD01. The sequence continues at coordinate 2,548 of JAIRXO010000304.1, read as the reverse complement.
AAAGGGAAAAATCGTCTTCGTAAAAGACTGTTACCGCGATAGGGACTTCGTAGGTAAATGTGGGTATGCCGTCGAGACGGCGCACCTCGTGTACGTTATTTTCCCTCTTGATGCGTTCTATGCCGGAGAATATATAGGCCCGGGAAGGATTGTCGTTCCCCCAGGCCCTGCCGTAAAAGGGAAGCCCCATGATGAGTTTTTCAGGCCCCACCACGGTAAGGGCATAAGAAGCCACCGCCCTGCACCAGCGCATTGAGGCAATGGGCCCCGGCGCGCTTGAGGACCAGTGTTCGTCATAGGCCATGACCAGAATACGGTCCACAAGGGGCCGTATCTTCGCGTAATCGTAGACATCGTTCTGTATGGTCCTGTTCCTGGCGGGAAGGGCCACGGTAAGCATCCTCCCCTCAAGGCCTTTTTTCAGCTCGGAGAGAAAAGAACGAAAAGCCGCCCCGTCCCTGGCCGGCACCAGTTCAAAATCTATCTGAAGCCCGTCGTAGGAATTTGCCGCGAGAAGCAGGTCGTCAATAAGTTCCTGCCTGAGATCGCTGCCTTCCGCAAGCACAAAGTGGGTAAGGGAACGGCTGTTACAGGCTACCACCATGTGGACCCTGCCCATATACCGCGAAATATTCCGCCTGTTGGGCACAGTGGTAAGTTTGCCGTAGCTGTCTATTTCGGCGCCAAAATACCCCACGTCGGAAACAGGAGAATCAAGGTCCAGGTCATCTTCCCTGCCGGAAATAAGATAGCCCCAAATTTCACCAAAAGAAGAAACCGGAAGCGTTCCGGTATAGGGAGGGATTTCTACCTCCTCAAAGGATTCCTCTTCTATTGCTTCCGCAAGCTCATCCTCAAGACCGGCCTCCGTATCAGGCAGAATCTCCTGGGGCACAGGCGCGGTGCGGCACGAAAGCGCCATAAAGACGGCCCAGACAGTACAAAGGCATAGACAACGGACCCTCCTGAAAAAAGCTGAGATCATCATAGTTTCAATATCGGACGAAGTTCGCAGTCTAATAATCCTCTCCGGGCTTGTTGGCCAGTTCGGGATGAAGCCTGATCTGGTAGGCCGGAGCGGTAAGGCTGATGCCCGCTTCCCCAAAGTAATCCTGTATGTTCTGGTGAAGTTCAGAATAAATTCCGGGAATCATGTCCACGTTTTTGGTATAGGCGTTGATCTGGTAGCGGCAGTAATAATCGTCCAGGACAGTCTGGAGTACATAGGGTTTGGGGGTCTTTTGAATATGGGCGGTCTTGAGCGCCGCGGCAATGAGCAGTTCGTGGACCTTTGGCCAGGGCACGGCGTAGCCCATGGTCATTTCGGTATGGATGATGAGCCCCTCCTCGTCCTCTGTCGAGGAAGTGTGGTAGTTCACAACGCTTGAGGTAAGTATCATCATATTGGGAAAGGTAACGTATTCGTTTTTGTGGGTTTTGACCCGGACGACAATGGGGGATTTTTCGACCACAAAACCGGTGATGTCATTTATTTTGATGCGGTCCCCTATCTTAAAGGGCCGCATATAGGTGATCACCATGCCCGCCACGAGGTTTCCTATGGCGGAGCTTGAACCAAGGGAAAAAATAATGCCGATGAAAACCGACACGCCCTGAAATACCGCCGAGTCTGAACCGGGGAGATAGGGATACGCAATGGCAATGGTAAAGGCGTACAGCAGGGCCCTCAGCAGATTGTAGGTAGGCTGGGCCCATTCGGCGTAAAAACCGGGGATGAGGAGCTTTCCCTTTTGAATCTGGCCCGAAAAGAATTTAAGCCCCCTGAGCATATAGCGCATAATGAGAAGTATGATGATGATGGTTATCAGGTTGGGAATGTAGTTGATAATCTCAATGGCAAATTTTTTAAGCGGCGTCAGTATCCAGCCAAAGAGCGTCGAGGCAAGATTCCGCGTGGCATCAAACTGGCTGAAAATCATGGGGATGGTCAGGTAGAGCTGAAAAACCGTTACCACATAGTGAAGGGCCTTTATAAAGAACTGGCAGATATTGATGATTTGTTTGGGATTAATAAGTTGAATTTTTTTTATTTTGAAGGGCTTAAAATGGGCCTCGCCATAGGCTTTGACCTTTACCGCAAGCCACTTGAAGAAAAGATACACGACATAGATGAGAATTATCTGGAGCAGGAGTATAGCGCCGGCTATACCGGCCCGGGCAGCCAGGGCCAATTGCAGGGTTTCCTGGGAAAGCTCTTCCTGGATTTCCCCCGCAAGGGAATGTTGAAAGGCGTCCCCGTCCCCGGCGGTCTCCGTAGCGGCAGCCCCCACAACGGCGGTCTCGGCGGCATCCGGGTCTGCTTCCCCGGCCACGGCGGCGGTCTCCGCGGCGGCGGTCCCCACAACGGCGGTCTCGGCGGTGTCCGGGTCTGCTTCCCCGGCCACGGCGGTCTCTGCGGCGGCGGAGGTCTCCACGGCGGCAGTCCCGGCGGCATTCGGGTCTGCGTCCCCGTCCCCGGCGGCATCCGCAGCGGTGGTCTCCACAACGGCGGTCCCGGCGGCATCCGGGTCTGCTTCTGCGGCCACGG
>JAIRXO010000277.1 GCA_031268255.1 Spirochaetaceae bacterium | reverse complement strand
TTATGGCTGAACGTATCAGGATGGAGACCCCCATTGTCGAGATGGATGGGGACGAAATGACCAGGGTACTCTGGGCTCTTATCAAGGAAAGGCTGCTCTTTCCTTTTGTTGATCTTAAAACCGAATACTATGATCTGGGTCTCAAGGTCCGGGATGATACGGACGACAGGGTTACGGTAGAGGCGGCCAGGGCCATAGAAAGGCTCGGTGTCGGGGTGAAGTGCGCTACCATAACGAGTAACGCGGCGCGGCAGGAAGAATACGGTCTCAGGCAGCTTCTCCCCAGTCCCAACGGGACTATCAGGGCCATACTTGACGGTACGGTGTTCCGCAGGCCGATTCAGGTTTCCTGCGTAAGGCCTTCGGTTTCGACCTGGAAAAAGCCCATAACCATAGGGCGTCATGCCTACGGCGATCTGTACAGGGCCGCCGAAATGTCCATTCCCGGGCCGGGCAAGGTGGAACTGGTCTATACTCCCGCTGACGGCGGCGCGGAAAAGCGCGTAACGGTGGCGGACATGAAGGGTCCCGGCATCATCCAGGGTATTCATAACTACGATGAATCAATCAAAAATTTTGCCCGGGCCTGTTTTATCTACGCCATACAGGAAAAAATTCCTGTATGGTTCGCCGCCAAGGACACTATCTCGAAAACTTACGATGGCCGTTTTAAGGATCTTTTCGCCCGGGTGTACGAGGCTGAATTTAAGGAGAAATGCGCCGGGGCCGGAATAGACTACTTTTACACCCTCATCGACGATGCTGTGGCAAGGGTTGTCAAAAGCGAGGGGGGCTTTCTCTGGGCCTGCCGGAATTACGACGGCGATGTGATGAGCGACATGATTGCCAGCGCCGCGGGCAGCGTGGCCATGATGACCAGCGTACTGGTTTCTCCTTCGGGGAAATTCGAATACGAAGCGGCCCACGGTACTGTACAGCGGCACTATTACCGCTGGCAGAAGGGCGAAAAGACCAGCACCAATTCAGTGGCCCTGATTTTCGCCTGGACCGGCGCCCTGGCAAAGCGGGCGGAACTTGACGGGCTTCCCGGCCTCCTCTCCTTTGCCAAAAAACTTGAGGACGCGACAACCAGCACCATTGAGGCAGGACAGATGACCGGCGACCTTGCCCTTCTTGCCGGAGAGGGGGCAAAAAAAATTCTTGACTCCTGGGAATTTGTTGACGCCATAGCTGGCCGCCTGTAAACCGGATTCTGTAACCGGACAATGCGGATGAATCAGCGTTGGCCCTATACGTTCTCCCGGTCCAGTATCTCGAAACGGCGGGTTATTCTGTGTCCTGATCCGTCCAGCAGGGTGAGGGTGTGGAAGCCCGGGGCCGGTCTTGCTTCCATCTCGTGGAAAAGTTCGGTAGAACCGAGGTAATTTTCGTCCAGATGCCAGTAGAGCGCCGCGTTGGGGTCCCTGTGGGCGGCGGAAAAGACAACGCTGCCCGGCCTTCCGTCGATTTCTACCGGCACAAAAATCCGCGCGCCCTGCTCGGGGTTAAAGAGGGCCAGGGGCGGGGTATCATCCTGCCGCGTTACGCCGCCCTGGCCTGCCAGGGGCGGGAGTTCCCTGTAGTCAAGGTTCCACCTTCTAAAATACCACTCCTCCTCAGGCGGCAGTATAAACCACTTCTTCCGCATGACTGTCCCGGTTTCCGTGGCGTCTAACGCTATCCGCATGGTCCCTTCCCCGTTAAGGGTAATGGTTCTGCAGTAGGGACAGGGGCGGTGAGGCGGCGCGCCCCTGGGGATGAGGGCCTCCGTTACGGTTTCGCAGTCAGGGCCGGCAGGGTAGCCTGAGTTTCCGCAGACTTCGATGCTTTTAAGAGCCTCATCGGGCCTGGGAAACCACTGGGTTCCTTCGAGGCTTGAGAATAATTCAAAGAGAACAGGCGCCGAACTCTGTATGCTTCTCAGCTCGGGCCTTCCCTCGCCTGTGGCGTTGCCTATCCACACGGCCACGGTCCACCGGGGGGTAACGCCTATGGCCCAGGCATCCCTGAAACCGAAACTGGTTCCGGTTTTCCAGGCTATGCGCCGGGAACTTGCGTAGTCCCGCCAGGCCGCTTCCTCGCCGGGACGGGACGCAAAGGTCAGGGCTTCCAGGGTAAGCCACGCGGCTCCGGCGGAAACGCGGCTGTTTCCGGCAGGGGCCTTGTTTTTGCCTGTGCCGTTACTGGCGAAAACCTCAGGCGGAAAAAAGCGCGTAACGCCCTCCGGCGCAATGTTTCCCTGCCCCAGGGCTGTTCTGGCAAGGCCGCTGTAAAGACCGGCAAGATCCCAGAGGGTGGTTTCGGCGCCTCCGAGTATGAGGGGGAGGCCGTAATCCTCACCCCGGCGGAAAAGGGTGGTGATGCCCAAATCCTGAAGCAGGCGGGCAAAACGCTCCACGCCGTAGACTCTCAGGGAGCGCACAGCCGGTATATTAAGGGAACGGGCAAGGGCTTCGCCGGCGGGAACAACGCCAAGGTAATTCTGGCTCATGTTTTCGGGGCTGTAGCTTCCTACCCTGGTCGGAATATCGCTTACCAGGGCCGCCGGGAGCAGTTCTCCCGAATCGAGCATGGCGGCGTAGAGAAAGGGCTTGAGTATGCTGCCCGAACTGCGGGGCGAAAGTATGATATCCACATCGGCGGCCTCGGCGCTTTCTACATTGCCCACATAGGCGAGCACCTCGCCGCTTTGGGTATCCATGATAAGGGCGGCGCCGTTCATGATGCCGTTTTCCGCGAAACGCCCTGCCCAGCGCCCCATGATGGCGGCGCTTCTCTCCTGGATGGAAAAATCAATGGTAGTCCGGGGGAGAGCGGTGTTTGCCCGCAGCGTCTCGTTCTCCCGTATGGCCCTGGCAAGCAGGTGGGGGGCGAGGCCGGGCAGGGGGAGGGGTTCGCCGGGCAGATCTTCGGCCATGGCGAGGCTCAGGGTTTCCCCGTCAAAGAAACCCCGGCTGCAGAGCCTTTCGAGCAGGGCGTCCCGTTTTATTTTAAGGAGTTCCCTGTTCCTTCCCGGATGAACCAGTGCCGGTTCGTTGGGGAGTACGGCGAGGACCGCGGCCTCGGCCCAGGACAGCTCCAGGGGGGGACGGCCAAACCAGCGCCAGCTTGCCGCCTCAAGGCCCACCACATTGCCGCCAAAGGGGGCGTGGGCGCTGTACAGGGCGAGTATCTCGTCCTTTGAGAATCTGAGTTCCAGCCGCAGGGCAAGAAAGGCCTCGACGCCTTTTTCAAAAACCGTGCGGCCCCTGTCCCTTCTCATCATGCGCACTGTCTGCATGGTAATGGTCGATGCGCCTGACACCACTCTTCCGACCCTGATGTTGACCAGGAAGGCCCGGGCGAGGGCGAGGGGATCAATACCCGGATGAAAGCGGAAGCGGCGGTCCTCATACTCAATGAGGGCGGCGCTGAATTTGCCGTTGATTTCTTCCCCCGGTGGAAAGCGCCACTGGCCGTCAGGGGCGGTCATGGCGCCCAGGAGCCGGCCTTCCCTGCTGTAAAGGACAGGTGAATAGGCGGGATCAAAAAGGATCTCAGGCAGGGACAGGGCGAAGATGCCGAGGAGGAGAACCAGTGCGTACAGTTCCAGAACGAGACGGGGATGTTTTAAAACCACGGCGGGAAAACCGTGAAGCGCCTTCCCGCCGGAATATGCGGCGCGGCCTTTTGTCACGGCGAAAAACTTTAGCGGCCGCTCCGGATTCCCGGAATCACGGCCCTCAGAGCTTCATCATACATCGCGTAGGCGTGTATGGCGGGCCTGAAATACGTTCCCCCATAGGCCCGGTTCACCCGGAAACTCACCGTTATGGACGCGCCGCGCCGTAAATCAAAATAGCTCATCACCCGGTCATCCCGTATGTCCTGATATTTATAGGGGGAACGCTCCCGGCTTCCATCTTCGGTAAGGCGGGTATTGACTATTTCCCAGGAAGCGGGAAGGAAATGAACCAGGGCTATCTCGTTAATGTCCTGGGCGCTTATGTTGCGCGCCGTTACCCTGACCATCATGTCGTCACCCACGGCCAGGGCGCCGGGGTCCACGGTCCTCCCGTCGGAACCCGTGTATTCAACCTGAAGAGAGAGTCCCTGGGACAGGGCCGGTTCGCTGCCCTCCTCGGGAAGGCCCTGCGCGATGATGCGGGCATAGACCGGCGTATCCGAACGGTTCCTCACCTGAAAGGCCGATTCGGTTCCCAGGGGAACGCGGAGGGGATACTGGCTTACCGGGGAACTGAAACTCGCCGTTTCGAGGCGGCTCCCCATGCCGTATTCCACCGTGATGGTTTCGTTCTCCGCTTCTCCGGCGATATAGGGAACCGCCGCGATGAGGGCATAGGCGGTTTCCTGGGTGGAGAGCCAGGACTCCGACGAAAGAGCCGCCGAGATTTCCCCAAGAAGGGTCCTGCCCCTGGCATTGTCGCCCAAAAGGGTCAGGGTCTCGAGTATCATGGCCTTGTCCCTGAGTTCCGTCCCGAAGCTGCCTGACAGTTCCCGGTATTTGGGAACGGCCAGGGAAAGAAGCCGTACCAGGGAACGGGCCGTGTCCCTCTGGCCTGAATACCAGTAGGCCGCGGCAAGACGCCAGGCCGAGGCGTTTTCGAGATTCGGCTCCTCCCTGAGCCGGTTCATGGCGCCGAGTTCCGCCTGGCCGGCCAGGGCCAGGGTATAGAGCCGGTACGCCTGGTCCCTGGAAGAACCGTCACGGCTTGACCAGGAAGCGGCGCGGCCTTTTTGATAGGCCGCCCATTTATCCAGCAGCGCCTGGGGAACCGCATAACCGGCCCTGCGGGCCTCGATGAGGAAATGCCCGGCGTAATTGGTGCCCCACTCGTGGGCTTCGCTCTGGCCCGGCCAGTAGGAAAATGCCCCCGACGGGGTCTGGAAGGAACCGAGCCTCTCTATGCCGGCGGCCACATTGGTTCTGACTTCGCCGGTTTTGGCATCGTCAAGTTTCATGACCCGGTCAAGGTAAAGCTGGGGGAATACCGCGCTGGTGGTCTGCTCCACACAGCCGTGGGGATAGGCGACAAGGAAGCCGAGGCGCTTTTCCAGATTAAGGGGCGGAAGCCGGGAAAGTTCCAGAACCGCCGTATTGGTCCCTATGCGTCCGGGGAGGCTGAAGTTTCCGGTCCAGCTTTCCCCGCCCCCGATGAGACTCATGGCCGCCCGGGAAACCGGCACGGCGGTGGACCTGACATCCAGTTCTACCTGATGGTTTGCCGTCCTCAGTCCGGCAGAGGCGGCGCTGACGCTGAATTTCGCCTTGCCGCCCAGTTCCCCTGCCCGCACCCTGAATTCAACAATAGTTTCCCCGCTCTTGTCAAAACTTAACTGCCGTGTGGCGCTCTGGCCGCGGACAAGATCGGCTCCGCCCTCGGCGTTAAACGTAAGCGTAACCTGCCTGTTTCCGTCTTTGTAGAGATACACGCTTACCGGTATGACAGCCTCATCGCCCGGCGAGAGGGTTCGGGGCACGGTTCCGTAGACCATGAGATCGGTAGAGACCGTAACGCTTTTTTCGGCGGTTCCATAGGCCCTTCGGACGGCGGGGCTGCCTGTCAGGGCAGGGCGGGCGGCCTGACTCAGGCGGTTTTCCCCTGAGGAAGAAGCGGCAAGGACCATTATGCGCAACGCCCCCACATAGGGAGGCAGGGTAAATTCCTCGGTCCTCGAAGCGCCCGCGGCAAGTTCAAAGGGGCCAAAGTACCTGACCACAGGCTTAAAACGTTCGGTCTCTTTTACCGTGTCGTCAAAAAAATCGTCGCCCCCTCCTATGGCAAGAAGGGTTTCGAGACGGCCTGAGTAAGCGCCCATGATCTGGGAATAGAGATCCCAGGATTTGAGGAAAGAAGCCTCCCTGGCGTAAAACCCCGTCCGGGGATTGGGAAGGTTGAACCGGGTAAGGCCAAGCAGCCCCTCGTCCACGACCACGGCGGTGTAGGCCATGGGCCTCCCGCTTTCCTCGCTGACCGTAAAGGAGACCGTTGATTCAGGCTCCCAGTTTGAAACCGAGGCGATGCGGGGCCTGAGGCGCGTAGAAGGATCGTCTACAGTTACCGGCACGACACCGTAGAGCCGTAAGGGGAGGTCGTTCCCTGTCTGGAGATGCCGCTGCAAAAGGGTTACATGAATGTAGATGTTAGGCGTCATGGAAGGATCGGCGGTAAATTCATAGCGCGTAACAGTATCGGAACAGTTTATCCATTCGTTCTTCAGTACCTCGCCGCCTTTTTCCACCGTAACCATGGCAGAAGCCTCCCTGTTGGAGGGGAAACTGACGCTAATCTTTTCGCCTGAAGTGTAGGATTGTTTTTCCGGCGTAAGTATGAGCATGGCCGCCGCTCCCTGGCCGCCTTCCTGGGCTCTTCCGGCCCAGCCGGGCCAGTCTATGTAGACTATGCTCGCGGCGCTGTGCCCGCCCCGGGTGTCCCTGGCAATAACCATGTAGCGGCCCCAGTCAGGGTAGTTGACCCGGAAATTCCACACCGCCCTGCCGTCAGGAGACGAGATCGCCGTTCCCCTGGCAATAGGCGTGCGGGACAGGGCGCGGGAAAATTCCGCCCCTTCGCCGCCGCCTTGCTCCCACCACCAGCGCCAGGAAAGTTTGTATATGGCGCAGTCAAGCTCAACGCCGGAAACGGGTCCGCCGTCTGAGTCAAGGACCACAAGATCGGCAGTATGGTCCTGGTCGGTAAGGAGCATATTACGGCTCGCGTCGCCCCTGGGGAGCTTAATCCCCACATAGCGGCTGTAGGGAGAAAATTCCACGGCGGTCTGCTCTGAGGAAAAAACCCCCGAAGGCTCAAACACCCTGGTAAGAAAACGGGCCCAGAGCTTGCCCGGTACGGCCTGGCCCGGATTGAGGTTCATGGTAAAACCGGCCCTGCCCTCGGCATCGAGGTTTCCCGAAAAAACAGAAACCCGCTCCGGGCTCACCGTCCGGGAAGGATCGCGGAAATTGTAATCGGTAAAAGAAGGAAAGCTCGTTTCCCTGTCGGCAAAAGTAACCGAAATATCCGATTTAAGGCCGGGAGCCGGAGCGCCGTAAAGCCAGGCCGCGCTGAGGGATGTACGGGTGGGGGCCGCCCGCAGAGAGCCTGAAATGTCAAGGTTCATCCTGAGCCTGTTTGGCATAACGGTTTCGATTTTTAGGTTCTTGTTGAATACGCTGCCCCCGACCCGCACCCTGGCTGTCCAGTCGCCTGTAGGAGAGTCCGGGGAAGTGGACACGGCAATGGGGTAAAAACCGTCAACCGACGAGGTATAGGTCATCTGCTCGGTGATCCTTCCCCTGGGGTCCTCAAGTTCAAAGGATACCGGATGGGTTTCCGGCAGGGAAGAAGCCGGGTCGGAGAGGAGGAAGGTGAGGTAGATGGGATCACCGGGACGCCACACTCCCCGCTCGCCGTAGATGAGTCCCTTGACGCCGCTTGAGGGCCTGTCGCCTGATACGTCAAAGTGGCTTACCGCCAGGGCAAGGGAATCGTTGATTTTAAGATAGGCCCTGCTGCTGCCGCTCTTCCCCTGGATGAAGGCGGCTGTTCCGGGGCCGGAAAGAACAGCGGTTCCATCCGGGCCCGTCGCGGCGGCGCTTAAAACCCGGCCCTGGTAGTTGACCAGTTCTACAGCCGCTCCCGGGACAGGCCGCGCCGTCCTTAAATCGCTGGCGGCCACAAGATACTGTCCTTCAAGGCCTTTCTTGGCAAGAAGGCCGAGATCCGAAACCAGCACATTCCGCCCCCGGGTAATATCGTGGTCATAGTAGGGCTCGTAAAAGGCGGGATGACAGGGGTCATTCCGGTAACGGGAATAATCATAGCTGCTGCTGTTACGGTTTTCGTAGCCGTCCCAGTAACTCTTTTCGCCCTCGGCGCTTGAGAAGGCGGGAAAGGTATCCGGGGGAAAGGTGAGGCCGGAAAAATCGGCATGTCCTGAACTGCAGACATACTGAACATGACGGCGGCGGAAACTTATCCGTATATGGAACATTCCGTCGGGAAAACTGCCGGCAAGGCTGGAAAGATCAAGACCCCGGCGCACCCAGCGGTTCCTGTCGCCTTCCTTCCATTCAAAATCAAATGCCTTGACCCAGACCGGCTCCCCTACCCGGTCAAGTTCGCGCTTCCCGTCGAGGCTGTTCACCTGAAGGAACTGTACCATGTTGTCGCCGTAAATCTGAAAGGCCTCGACCAAAAGCCCGGAAAGGTTTTTGGTTTCCACCGCCATGGTCGAACCCTGGCTGGAAGGCAGCACGGTGCCGCTCCCCGTAAAACGCAGTTCCGGCAGTTCCCAATTTTCCCCGGTCCTGTACTGCACCGGCTCGGCAAGGTAAGTTCCGTTCGCGTCCTGGAGGTCCTGGATGGAAAGCTCTGTTCCGGGGGGTATCTCACCGCCGCCGAAAATCCGCGCTATATTGCCGTCTATCGCGTAACGCAGTGACGAGCTGCCCGAAAGGGACACAAAGCCCCTGAGGTCCTGGTCCTTTTTAAGGGGAGACGAAAACGAAACTTCGAGAACCCCCGGCCCGCTCTCTCTTATATCCATGACCTCAAAGCTCCCCGACCTGGGGATTCTGAACGTGGCAAAACCCTTTTCTTTTGAACCGAGGGAACGGCCGTTCCACGAGACCGCCACGGTACGCTCCGCGTCAAGACGGCCCTGGCCGCCAAAACTAAAAGAGTGGGTATCCCCCTCATGGGTCCAGGCCGCTTCTCCCAGTTCGGAGGCCCTGATAACATCTTCCACCCGGGAAAGGGACGCCCCTTCTTCGGCCTTTACGGCCCCGCTTATAAAGACATTCCCGTCCCCGTCTATCCTGACCGGGTTAAAGCTGACTTCCAGAAGGGGCATCTGGGTTTCAAAGGTAAAACCGAAAGGCGTACCTATCCTTAGTTCGGCCCGGTACCGGGTATTCGCCCTGAGCGCCCGCTGGGGAGTAAAGACCAGGGTATATTCATCCTTCCAGGAAAGGGAACCCCCGGCACGGGGAACCAGGCGGAAGGCATCGCGGGAAAAAGGCGCCGTAGTATCCTGTTTTTCGGTAAAGCGTATTTCTATGGGGCTGTTCCGGTCTATCCTGCCGCCGGTGAGGGCCGCGACTTCTTTCGGATCGGGGGCCCTGAGAGCCGCCGCGCAGGAAAGACATACGGACACAAAACATAAGACCACCGGAATGGACATCGTCTTTGCTTTCATACCACCTCCACCGGGTCGCATACGGCCCTTTCAGGGAAAGTATATAGCACTTTATTTCGATTGGCAATTGAGCGCGATTTCATCATTAGAGTTTAAGTCTATTGACAACATAGCAAGCCTGTGTTAGCTTGCAGTAACTTATTGTTAGCTCTTTATAACTCCAAGGGGAATATATGCTCAGAATTGCCATCTACGGGAAGGGAGGCATAGGGAAATCTACTACCGCCGCCAATATCGCCGCCGCTTTCGCCGACAGGGGCCTTAGGGTCATGCAGATCGGCTGTGATCCCAAGGCGGATTCCACAAGCGGATTAAGCGGCGTCAACAAGCCCCTTACCGTGCTGGAAGCCCTCCGTACCTGCCCGGGCGGCGTAAAGCTGGAACAGATCGTCACAAAGGGCTACAAGGGCATTCTGTGCGTGGAGGCCGGAGGACCCAGCCCCGGAATAGGATGCGCCGGCAGGGGCATTATCACTGCCTTTGAAAAACTTGAGGACCTTGGCGCCTTTGAGGAATACAAGCCTGATGTCATCCTCTACGATGTCCTGGGAGATGTTGTATGCGGTGGCTTCGCCATGCCTATCCGTGACGGTTACGCGAAACATGTTTTCATCGTAAGTTCAGGGGAAAAAATGTCCCTGTACGCTGCTGCCAATATTGCCATGGCGGTTGAAAATTTTAAGGTGCGGGGTTATGCGGAACTCTCCGGGTTGATTTTAAACAGCCGTGATATTCCCGAAGAACGCGAGCGTGTTGAGGAATTCGCGGCGGAAATAAAAACCCCCGTTACCGAGGTGCTGCCCCGCAGCGAAACCGTCCAAAAAGCGGAGGCCATCGGCAAAACCGTCATAGAGGCCTTTCCCGAAAGCGAAATGGCCGCTCATTACCGCCGGCTTGCCGGGAAAATGCTGGAGGTCTGCGGTGAAACCAATGGGAACTGAAAGCTGCGTTGCCTATTCTTCTCCTGCCCACGGAGGATGGGGCATTGTCCGTGTAGGTATGCTGGTACCGGAAAGCTGCCAGCTCTTTGTATGCCCCTCCGCCTGCGGCCGTCATGGAGCCATAAGCGCGAAACAACACGGCTATAAGGACCGTCTTTTCTATCTCTACCTGGATGAGGCTGACATTGTGTCAGGCGGCTACGAGTCGCTCATAGTCGAATCGGTAGACGCGCTCTTTGCCGCCATCGAAAAACCCAAGGCCCTCCTGATCGTGGTTAGCTGCCTTGACGATCTTTTGGGAACCGATCACCGGGTAATTCTCTCAAAACTGGAAGAAAACCATCCTGACGTACAATTCGGCATAGGGCACATGAACCCCCTGTCGTCAGACGGAAAGCTTCCGCCGGCGGTAAATATACAGCGCAGCATCTACGGTTTTCTTGAACCGTCAAAAGAACACCTGCCTGTGGTAAATATTCTGGGCTGTCATGTCCCGCCTGATTCTGGCTGCGAGCTTTATCCCTTTCTCGAAGAGTTGGGGTTCGGGACCCGCCATATAGGCCAGTGCCGGACCTTTGCCGAATACCAAAAACTTTCTTCCGGCAGGCTTAACCTGGTTACAGGTTCCCAGGCAAAAAGGGCCGCCGAAGAAATGAAAGCGCGCCTCGGCGTTGACTGGCTTTTTACTCCCATAAGCTATGATCCTGAAGAGATTGAAGATAATTACCGCCGCATTGCCCAAAGACTCAATAAAAGACCGGGCTTTGATTTTGCCCCCTGGCGTGGCCGCCTTGCCGCCGCGCTTGGAGAAACCCGTAACGCCGTTGGGGGACGCAGAATCGTGATCGATGATTCGGCTACGACAAGGCCTTTTTCACTGGCAAAACTGCTTGTTCAAAACGGTTTTCCGGTGACGGAGGTCTGCGCCGAGGCCTGTCCCGCAATGGAGAACGGCGCGTTCAACTGGCTTGACCAAAACAGCGCCGTGAGGGTGACGGAACACACAAAACATACGGCGCCTGTCATGCGGGAATCCGATCCCGGAGTGCTGGCCATAGGTTTTGAATGTGCCTATCTCCACGGCGCGGCCCATGTGGTTGACCAGATCGAAGACGAATCCCAGTACGGATACGGAGGCATCATGCTGCTTCTGGATAAAATGAGAAAGGCGTCGTCCTCTCCGGTCAGTCTCCAGGAACTGATTCAGGACTATGGCCTGGTTATTTAGGAATTATTTATGAACAAACTCTGTATAAAGCTGCCGCCTTTTTCCCCTGATTATTCGGGCGTATGCTCTGCCCTCTTTGAACTGGGCGGGTTGGTTATCATCCATGACGCTTCAGGCTGCACAGGAAATTATACCGGTTATGACGAACCGCGCTGGTACGGTTCTAAAAGTTTTGTGTACTGCTCAAAATTGCGGGAACTTGACGCGGTGCTGGGCGATGACGAAAAACTGATTCAAAAGGTTCTTGACGCGGCGGAGGACCTCAAGCCCCGTTTTATCGCCCTGCTCGGAAGCCCTGTCCCCATGGTAATCGGAAGCGATATGCCCGGCATAGCCAGGGAAATCGAACACCGGAGCGGCATTCCTTCCTTTGGCTTTCCTACCTCAGGGATAGAGTATTATGACAGGGGAATAAGCGCCGCCCTGCTTGCCGTGGCAAGGCGTTTTACAAAGCCCGCCAAGGCAAAACAACCGGGGCATATAAACATATTGGGAATAACGCCGCTCGATTTTTCGGCTAACGGCAATCACACGGAACTGCGCGGTTTTCTGGAAGATTCGGGATGGAAGATCATCGCTTCTTTTGCCATGGGAAGCGGCCTTGACGATATTGAGAAAAGCCCCGGGGCCTCGGTAAATCTGGTTGTCTCATCAGGAGGTCTGCCCCTGGCTGAATATTTTTTGAACAGCCACGGAATCCCCTATGTCTGCGGCCTGCCCCTGGGCGAAGAAGGAGCACGGGGGCTTTTGGAAAAGCTCTCGGGCGCCGGGGATTCCGTAAAAGCGCCAAAAAAATCAGAAAAGCGCGTTCTCATTATTCATGACCAGATTATCGCCAATTCCCTCAGGGACTGTCTGCGCATGGATTACGGCTTTGACAGCGTTACCGTGGCAACGCCCTTTGGGTTTTTTCCCGGCCTCGCCGGGGAAGGAGACGTAAACCCCGCTTCGGAAGCGGAATTTGCCGCCCTTTTAAACAGCGGCTTTGATATTATTTTTGCCGATCCCCTGTTTAAGGATCTGCTTAAACCGGATTTTACCCGGACCTTTATTGATTTTCCCCACGTGGCCGTGTCAAGCAAGCTGTACTGGAACAGGTACGCGGAAATGACCGGGAACAAAATTCACCGTTATTTGGATGAACGCGGCTTCGCCGCTTTCGATAAACCGCAGAAAGCGGTTTCAGGTTCTTTGTAAGGAGTATGTCATGAAGAAAATTTTTTGTGTCGTCGCGGGTGTCTGCCTGCTGGGTTCTGCCTTTTTGGGATGCAGCCGCGCCGGAGAGAAGAAGGAAGCGTCCCGTGTTATAACCGATCAGATGGGCAACGAAGTTACGCTTCCGGCAACCGTGGAACGGGTAGTGATAGCGTCCGTATGGCCCCTGGCTTCCGTGTACTGCCTCTATATGGGTTCGACAGATAAACTCGTCGGGCTCGATCCGGCCATTATCAGCGCCGCGGAAAATTCGGCCCTGATAAAGGTGTTCCCGGACATTGTGAATATCCCGTCCGGTTTTGCAAAAAATGGAGCCCTGAACGCCGAGGAACTTATGAAGCTCAACCCCGATGTCGTGCTTTATTCTTCAGGCGCCGCCGAAGACTATGACGTATGCCGCCAGGCCGGGATTCCCGCTGTGGGGTTCAGCCTCAGCATCAAACAGTACAACGCCATTGATACCATCAACAGCTGGATAGAGCTTTTGGGAGAGGTGATGCAGAAGGATTTTGACACCGCCGAGTTTATGCGTTACTCCAAAGACCTCGAAGCGATGGTGGCGGGCCGCCTGGCAGGCGTACCGGACGAAAGAAAGCCCAAGGGCATGTTTATTCATCTCTATGATGAAAGCCGTATCGGCGTGCCGGCCGGTTCAGGCTGGGCCGATTACTGGATAAGCGCCGGAGGCGGCATCAATGTGGCGGCCAGAGCCGGAACAGGAACCCTGTCTGCCAGCATGGAACAGATATACGAATGGAATCCTGAAAAGATTTTTATCACCAATTTTAACCCCGGACAGCCGGAGGATCTCTACGCCAACACTGTTGGAAACTATGACTGGGGCAATGTGCAGGCGGTAAAAAACAGGCAGGTCTACAAAATGCCCCTTGGCATGTACCGCTGGTATGTCTGTAACGCCGATTCACCTTTGACTTTGCTGTGGATGGCAAAACAAAATCACCCTGACCTGTTTGCGGATATCAATATGGATGAAGAAATAAAATCCTATTACAAGCGATTTTACAATCTCGCGCTCAGTGATGACGACCTGAATCAGATATACCATCCGTCCAGCGAGGCAGCCAGGGGCATCTGACATGGAAAGGGCCGCACGATGACGAAAATGCCTTACACGGCGGCAAGCAGGTTCATGCTGTTTGTCCTGCCCTTTGCGACAGCCCTCGTATGCATAGGCATAGGCCGTTTTTCAATAAACGCATGGGAATCTTTTTCCGTGCTGTGGAACGGCCTCCTGGGCAGAGGGGATACGGTCAATCCCCAGGCGTACAGCGTCATTTTCAGAATACGCCTGCCCAGAATACTGCTCGCTGTTTTATGCGGAAGCGGGCTTGCCGTTTCGGGAACCGCGTTTCAGGCCCTGTTTACCAATCCCCTGGCCACTCCCGATACCCTGGGTGTGGCGGCGGGAACAAGCTTTGGAGCGGCACTGGCCCTGCTGCTCAAGCTCCCCGCACTGGGGATACAGTTTACCGCTCTCGCGTTCGGCCTCGCGGCAGTATCCCTCAGTTATTCAATCAGCAAAATCAGGGGAAAGGCAACGATCATCATGGTAGTTCTTTCAGGACTGGTCATATCTTCCATGTTTGACGCCTTTGTGTCCCTGACCAAGTACCTTGCCGACCCTGAGGACCAGCTTCCGGCCATCACTTACTGGCTTATGGGCAGCCTTGCCAGAAGCAGCTATGAAGGCCTGGCAATAGGATCGCCGCTTATTATATGCGGAATCATTATCATCTTCCTGCTGCGGTGGAAGCTGAACATACTTTCACTTAACGAAGACGAAGCTAAGTCAATGGGTATTCATGTAAAATTTATGCGCCTTGCCATCATCGTGGCCGCCACTATGGTAACAGGTTCCACCGTCGCCATGTGCGGCCAGGTCGGATGGGTAGGGCTTTTGATTCCCCATATTTCCCGGATGATTTTCGGCGGGAACAATACCAGGCTTGTTCCGGCGAGCATAAGCCTGGGCGCCGTCTTTATGCTGATAATCGACACGGTCGCGCGGGCGGCCACGACGGCGGAAATTCCCGTTTCGATACTGACAGCGACCATAGGCGCGCCGTTCTTTATTCTGCTTCTCAGAAAAACCGGAGGAACCTGGCTGTGACCTTTTCAGTGCATCACGCTTCATTCGCGTACCGGCAGACGCCGGTCTTAAAGGACATTTGTTTTTTTGTTGAACCGGGACAGATACTCGCGGTGCTTGGACCCAGCGGCGTCGGAAAAACCACCCTCCTCAAATGCATGATGGGGCTGATCAAATGGGACAGCGGCTCAAGCCAGATTGACGGCATACCGATACCGCAGATACATTACCGCGAATTCTGGAAAAAAATCGCCTATGTGCCCCAGGCGAAAAATACCGTGTTTTCGTACTCAGTAGAAGAGATGGTTGTTATGGGACGCAGCGCCCACATCGGCTCCTTCAAGCAGCCATCGGCATCGGATCATGAGCTTGCGCGGCAGGCCATGGACGAGGTAGGCATCAGCCACCTAAAACACAGGCCCTGCAGCGAGATAAGCGGCGGAGAGCTTCAGATGGTCCTAATCGCCAGGGCTCTTTCCGCGCAGCCTTCCATACTGGTTCTGGACGAACCGGAATCAAACCTCGATTTTAAAAACCAGCTTGTTATTCTTGACACTATTGAAAGCCTTGCTTGCGAAAAAAACATCTCCTGCGTTTTTAATACCCACTATCCCGCCCATGCCCTCAAGATTGCCACCCACGCCCTGGTGCTTACCCGGGATAAGTACAGCCTTTTTGGCCCTGCCCGGGAAGTAATAAACGAAGATAACATGCGCCGGGCCTTTGAGGTGAACGTCCATATCAATGAAGTAAAAATAAACCAAAAACGCTACACCTCCGTACTGGCCCTTTCGGTCGAAGATTAGGCAAGACGTCACTAACGGTTATCATTATTTGGAGAATGGGGGATTCGAACCCCCGGCCTATAGATTGCGAACCATTGACCCGCTATGCTCAATGATGCAAATATAAGAAACATTTTTAGTCTAGGCAATACCCTTTTTAATCAATTTTAATCAGTTTAATTATCATTCAATTTGCCAGGGTTTTTCAGAACCTACAGATAGAGTATCTGTTTACGGTTTGTAAGTCTTTGTAATACAAGGAGTTATTAATGGACTTCTGCGGGTATGATAAAACGGTATGATAAAAACGGCCCCGGATCCGGGGCCGAATTGTCAACATTTGTCAACAAATGTTAGGTTTTGTTAGGAGCCCCATAGAAGCCCGTGGAAAGGCGGGATAAGCGGAATCACACAGAGAGGCCCCCCCTATGGCCGCCCCTGCCTGTCTACCGGCCCGGCAAGACAGGGCGGCGCATAGGTGGTGAAGGGGGGAAGCAAGCCCCGGATAATCCTGGAGCCTAGCCTCTTAAAACCGCTCCACAAGCGTATAGCGGCCTCATGCAGGGTACGGGAACCCCGGATGTGTTTTTTTACTATCCGGGGCAAAAAACCCCGTAGCGGGCCGCCTCGCGCGTCCTGGGGGTGGTTTTCAGGGGAGTTATGCCTTCTTCCCAATACGCTTCTACACTCTCTCGGTAAGATCGGGGTATTCTTTTTCCAATGTCTCGGTAGATATTGATTCAATCAGCACAAGAAAAGAGTCAATACTAAAACTACGGAAGCGAAAGGAATATTCTAAAAATCTGCTGTATGAATCCTTTATGGCGGTCGTCTGCTTTATCCTGCCTGTACTTTCTAAAACAAGACCGATAAAGTAAATAACGAATAATTCATTGATATGGCAAGCATCAGTTGTTTTGCTATACTTTGTATCGGTTATGACAAATGGTCGTAATTTCAATATCCAGTAGGCGTATAAGGCGGCCTCTTTACACTCGTTTATTTCCATGCCGTGAAAACACTGGTAATACGCCTTACGCTTGTCAACGCGGACTATAATATCTATAAGGGTAAAATTTGAAATATGTTTTCCTGTTTCCCGAGGGAAACCTTTGAGTGCCAAGATTTCATCAAATCGCCCGCTAAAAACCTGGAGCAATCTCTCTATGTCTTCATAAGAAATTCGTGTATACCTGAGGCCTTTATTCCGGTCATTCGACATGATTACAGGACTATCTTCCTGATAAAGGCAGGGGAGGAACTTACATCGGATTTTCCATTCTGGAGAATATTCAAAAACCCGTTTTCGGTATCGCTGGCCTGGGGACGGTTCCCATCCGTCCAGTTAAAAACTTTATCTGCCATCTCTTTAACATCGGCCACAGTGAGACCGGGAAGAACCTCTCTCTTTTCATCAGTCATAAACATCCCTCCTTCCCTATGGCTTAACCGCCTACATATCTCACCTTATATAATAACATATAAAGTCAAATAAGAGTAACTAAAGTCAATAATGACAAATAAAGATAAAAAGGTCTATACCGGGTAGCGGGCCAACGATAGGCCCGCAAGGCTATATCTCCTCTCCGGTGTCGTTCATGCGGAAAACCGCTTCAAAAGTGATGACCAATCCCGGCGCGTTTCATTATCCCGTTTGCCGTATGGCGTATGGCGTATGGCGTGATTTAATCTCGTTATCAACAGTTATCGGGAGATTGGTAATAGGGCTATACCAGATGTCGTGATCGCCTTTGCCATGCCGTTGAAAATAACAGCCATGCTCTGATAGTTTTTCCCGGACTTTCTTTTCATACGCCGCCATTACGCATATACTCCGGCATGGCGTTCCGCCTTAAAGGACAGAGAAGCATCCGCCGTATTCCCGGATAGTTCAAGTAGTTCCGGGGCAGCGTACCGAACCCGT
>JAIRXO010000268.1 GCA_031268255.1 Spirochaetaceae bacterium | reverse complement strand
TCCCGCCTGCCCCAGGCTATGGACGCGCTGAGAAAGGCGGCGATTTCCACATCGAAACGGCCAAGGGGGGACGCGGCGCTGTCCGGGGACAAAAAGCGGCGGGGAAACTGTACGGGGTCCTGTTCTATAAAAGAGGCTTTATTGGTTCTGTTATACCAAAGGTCAAGTGTCTTTTTAAGGCTCTTCTTTGAGTTTTCCATCACTCTCAATTATAGCGGGAAAAACAGCCTGCGCTGGCTGCCGCCTGATAGAGTGATAGCGCGATTAAGAATCCAGACGTTTCCAGAAAGACGATACCGGACAAGGTCCCCGTTACTAACACGAAATTTCATAAGCACGCCGTCATGGAGGCAATATAGCCATCCGCCTTCGGAATAGTAAACCGGCATAGCCGGTGTATCATCAAAGGCCACGGTATAGCGTCCGTCCGCCGTTTTTTCAATAAGCGCGGCCCACCGGCTTCCGGCCCATCCCCAGTTCCTTTCAATGGTAAAGAACGGAGGACATACCGGAGCAAGGGTTTCGATAAAGGAAGCATAGCCATCTGCCGATTCACTCTCATTCCCGTTCCGGCGCATATACAGGGTTCGTAGAGACGGATCTCTGTCCCACACCAAACGCGCCCTTGTTCTGCCGGGCTCACCGCCAAGAAGCGTACCTCCGTATTTTTCCAGCAACGCATTGGCCTTTCTCTTTTCCGAATCAGAAAGCCGCCCTATTGATGCCTCATCTTCGGGTTTCCAGCAATATCCCTTGTCTATGCACCACAAAAGCGCCGCCTCCGAATCATGGGGTTCATCAATGGCATCAAGGGAATAAGCCACAGCAGGAGAGGGCGGCATGCTCCGGTAGGTTTCCCGTATTTTAATCCCCGGATCTACGCCGGGAATATAGAAAAATTCACTTTCCGGTAAATAACGCCCGCCGCGCCCCAACACGTCAAAATGGTTTTCCCAATTCCCGCCGATGCCGGCGCTGGCGGCGTAAAGTGAAATACGCTGGGTTTTTTCGACAGTATTATAGGAAGGGGTTTCCGCGTATGACGTATAACCCTCAACACCGAGTCTGTCAACCCATTGGCCTGTACCGTCCCTCCATGTTTCCTGGGTATAGGTAATAAAAAGATGGTAATTAGCCATCCTGTATGTTCCTATGTACTTATGATCAATGATAGTGCGGGCACCAGGCGCGGCATCGCGTATAACGGTTTTCCCGTCAAGACCAAAATAGTATCCAGCCCACTCATTGGGAGAATACCGAAAGATATATACGCAGCCCTTCAGGTAGTCTGTTTTTGAACCTAAATCAAAAATTTCCCTGATCCGTTCTTTGTAAAAACCGCCCCTCGGCGAGGCAAACATTTCCGCAAGGTCTTCGTCGGCGGTAATATGAGTGTAATGGGGATAGCCCCAAACCAGGGCGGTAATAATATACCGCAGGGCGTCTTCATACAGGCCGAGCCGCGCATAGGAACAGCCTATGTTGTAATAGGAAAAATAAATATTCCTCTCCATGCCGTTTGCGTCGAAAATACCATTATTAAGCGGATGCGAATTATCCCAGAATTCCCCGCCCTGTTCCTCAATCGCCCCTATCCAGTTTTCCTCATACCGAGACCTGTCATAGGTAAGGTATTTTTCAAAGGCCGCTATTGCCAAAGAATAATACCCCCTGTCCATACAGCGTATGCCGAAATCATAAACAGAGGTCTCTCCGGGGCCGGTAAGCGCCGCAAATTCCCGGCAATACCTTTCAAATACCGCATCGTTTGTTTGGGCTGACACAGGCATTGTCAAAAATAAAAGAAACGCTAAAATTATCTGCATATTTCCTCCGGCGTTGCCCTAGGACCGGGAATAATTCGGCGCTTCCTGGGTAATGGTAACATCATGGGCGTGGCTTTCCTTGAGGCCGGCGGCGGTAATTTTGACAAATTTCCGGTACGCCTTGAGTTCATCTATGTTTTTGCAGCCGCAGTACCCCATGCCTTTACGGAGCCCCGACACCAGTTGATGAAGAAAATCCCGCAGTTCTCCCTTGTAGGGAACCCTGCCCTCTATGCCTTCGGGAACCGGCGTTTCGTCCTTGGTCATCTGGTAGCGGTCGCCCGCGCCGTCCTTGAGGGCGCCCATGCTGCCCATGCCCCGGTACTCCTTGTATATTCTTCCGTCGTAGATGATTTCCCTGCCCGGCGCTTCCTTGAGACCGGCAAAGAGGTTCCCTATCATCACCACATTGGCCCCGGCGCCTATGGCCTTGGTAATATCCCCGGAGAATTTGACGCCTCCGTCGGCTATTACGGGAATCCCGTGCTTTGCCGCTTCTTCGGCGCAGTCCCACACGGCGCTAAACTGGGGTACGCCAATGCCCGCCACAATGCGGGTGGTGCAAATAGAACCAGGGCCGACACCGACCTTGACCGCGTCGGCGCCCGCTTCAATGAGCCGCCTGGTTCCGTCCCTGGCCGCCACGTTCCCGCCTACGACCGGAACCCCAAACTGTTTCTTGATGCCTTTAACCGCGTCCATGACATTACGCGAATCACCGTGGGCCGTGTCAAGAACGACAAAATCAACCTTGGCGTTTTTAAGCAGCGGCATACGGACCGTATAATCCTGGGGCGAAACCGCCGCGCCGACGATGAGACGGCCTGCCTTATCAGTCGCCGCGCTGGGAAAATTTTCATGCTTTTCCATATCCTTGACAGTCAAGAGGCCGGTGAGCTTTCCGTCCTTGTCAACCACAGGAAGTTTTTCTATGCGGTGCCGGTCAAATTTTTCCCTGGCCTCAGGAACCGAGGGTTCGCCTTCTACCACCACCGGGTCCCTGGTCATCACATCGGCGACTTTAAGGAAATCATCACGGCAAAAACGAAGGTCCCGGCTTGTGATGATACCTACCAGGCGGTCCTCCCTGTCAAGAACAGGCATACCCGACACCCGGTATTTTTCCATGAGTATTTTTATGTCCCGTATAAGCGCGTCAGCCTCGGCGGTAACCGGCGAATCAATAACCCAGTTAAGGTAACGTTTTACATTGGCAACCTGGGCGGATTGTTCCTCGGGACTGAGGTTGCGGTGTATAACCCCCGCGCCACCCTCCAGGGCAATGGCAATGGCAAGTTTTTCCTCTGTTACTGTGTCCATGGCAGCAGACAGCACCGGAACGTTAAGCGTTATACCGGCACAGAGCGTTGTCCTGACATCACAGTCCCTGGGCAGAATATCGGAAAGACCCGGCAAAAGCAGCACATCGTCATACGAATACGCCTCGTCAAACATACGATACCTCCTTATTTGGGGTTCCCCATCAGGCCCCTGTATTTTCGCGCAAGGGCCCTGGCCTTTTCCGGGGCAAGGCCCCGGTAGTTCTCTGGTTTTTCAAAAAACGCGAGGGCTTCCGCCGCGCTCCTGAC
>JAIRXO010000261.1 GCA_031268255.1 Spirochaetaceae bacterium | reverse complement strand
TCCGCCATAAGCGGATTAACTCTCGACTTCGCGGTGAAAATTCCCTTTTCTTGCTGGAGGGGTAGCGGGAGACAGGCAAAGCCTGGCTCCCGCGTAGGGGGGCGCGACGATAAAGGTGGTGCTTCGGGACGGCAGTGGGGAAATGCGCCCCCCTTATAGTGGTTTTCTGCCTGGATTGTCTTTTTCCGTGTTGTCTGTGGCCGCGTTAGGAATTGTTGTAAACGCGGCGCGGCTACTGGACAAAACAGCGGTTTTTTTGCTATAATCGGCTTTTAGATTAGCGGTACATGCCCCGTTGTAGCGTTAGTTGACGAGGAGGTCAGTTGGCGGATAAGGATTTACGGATAAATGAACAAATTCGGGTGCGGGAAGTGCGTCTCATTGGTGATGAGGGCGAACAGCAGGGGATTATGCCTACTGTTCAGGCGCTCGAAATGGCCAAAACCCAGGGTCTTGATCTGGTTGAAGTCGCCCCCCAGGCAAATCCTCCGGTCTGCAAGATTCTCGATTACGGCAAGTTCAAATTCGAAAATGAAAAGAAGGTCCGGGACGCGAAAAAGCGGCAAAAGCTGCTTAAACTTAAAGAAATACGGATGCAGCCCAAGATTGATGACCATGACCTGGACTTTAAGTCCAAGCATGTCAAGGAATTTCTTGCCGAAGGCAACAAGGTAAAGGTTACTATCCGTTTCCGCGGCCGCGAGCTGGCCCACACCGAACTCGGACTGGATGTCCTCAACGATGTCCTCAAACGTATCGAAGGAGACTATGTTATGGATAAACCGCCCGCTATGGAGGGCAGGTTCATGTCCATGGTGTTAAGTCCCAAAACCAAGAAATAGAGGTTTGCAGCATGCCCAAGATGAAAACCAAAAAAAGCGCCGCCAAGCGCTTTACATTTACCGGGTCAGGAAAGGTGAAGTACAAAAAACAGAATCTTCGCCATATCCTTACCAAAAAGAGCGCGAAACGCAAGCGGAATCTCCGCCACGCCGGTATACTTTCCGGCGACAATGTGCCGGTGATTAGGAAAAAGCTCCTTCCCTACGGATAGGGAACAACGCGAAAGGAAGGTTTCCATGTCAAGAGCAGTAGACGGTTCCAGAAGAAAGGATCACCGCAAAAAGATACTCAAGCAGGCGAAGGGCTATTGGGGCCGCCGCCATTCAAATTACAAGACCGCCAAGGATGCGGTTACCAAGAGTCTTACCTATGCCTACCGGGACCGCAGGGACCGGAAAGGCGATTTCAGGCGTCTGTGGATAGTGAGAATCAACGCGGCCTGCAGGGCCGAGGGTCTTTCTTATTCCCGGCTTGTTGACGGTCTCAACAAGGCAGGGGTGCTTATTAACCGCAAGGCCCTGGCAGCTCTCGCTCTCAGGGATTCAGGCGCCTTTAAGGCTGTTATTGACCGGGCAAGGGCCGCGCTGGAGGCATAAAATGGTAAATCTGGAGCAGATCAAACTGCTCGAAAGCAAGGTTGCCAAGGCTATAGAACACCTCCAGCACCTGACCAGGGAGAATTCCCTGCTGCGGGAGCGGGAGGCGGGTCTTAAAAAACGCATTGACGAGCTTGATACCGAGGTAAAGCACTACAAAGAGAACCAGAACCGCGTTGAGGCGGGTATAGTCTCGGCTCTTGAGCGGCTTGATCAGTTTGAAGATACCATGGTGAGTCTGGCAGGTAAAAAGGTTGAATCGCATCCCGCCGAAGCGCGCCCGGTAGAAACCCGCCCGGCTGAGTCAAGGCAGAGCGCGCAGAGTTCGCCCGCGCAGAGTTCGCAGAGCGCGCCTGTCCAGACTACGCCCGCGCCGCCTGTCCGTCCCGCCGAAGCGCATCCGGCAGAAGCGCGCCCAACAGAGCTTCCTGACGCAAAGCCCAGCGGCCCTGTTCAAACCCAGGGCCAGGCTCACGGAAAAAAAGGTTCCATGCTCAGAAGCGCCGGAGAAGCCTCCGAAACGGAAAGCGCCGCGCCCCAGAACGTGCCCGATTCGGATCAACTGGATATTTTTTAAGGAGATGCCATGCCCAAGAGCGATCTCCGCGTCTCCATGCTGGGCACTTCCTTTACCATTTCCGCGGATGCCGATCCTGAATATCTCGAAAGACTTCTTGAAAATTACCGCCGCTTTGTAGAGGATACAAAGCGGAATACCGGACTGGACGATCCCCTTAAAACAGCCATACTCTCGGGTTTTCTTCTTTGTGACGAAATCGAAAAAACACGGGCCCATTATACTGGGAATTACACTGAAGAACCCGACGGTGAACAACTCAGGACCGAACAGCTTACCCTGGATATTATAGCCCGGCTTGACGAGGCATTGGGGGAATAATTTGGCTTCCGGTCCGGGCTTTTTTAAGCTCCGCAATGAGATAAAACAGTACCCCTGGGGTTCTCCCCTGTGGATTCCGGGCCTTACCGGCGAAGAAAATCCCGAAAAAAAACCTTTCGCGGAGCTCTGGATGGGTGTTCATCCCCTGGGGCCGTCGCGGATAGAAAACGGGGGCAACGGGGAATTTCTTTCCGACTATATTGAAAAAAACGAAACGGCGGCTCCGGGAAAAAGCGCCGGGGATACGCTTCCTTTTTTGTTCAAGATACTCGCGGCGGAAAAACCCCTTTCAATACAGGTTCACCCTGACGCCGCCCAGGCCAGGGCGGGCTGGGAACGGGAGAACCGGGAAGGCATCGAGGCGGACGCTCCCCGGCGGAATTACAAAGACCCCAGCCACAAGCCTGAGATACTCTGCGCCCTGGCCCCTTTTACCGCCCTCTGCGGGTTCAGGGACGCGGACGAAAGCGCGGAACTTTTGGGCGCCCTGAGTATTCGGGCACTGGAAAAACCCCTGCGGGCGCTGAGATGTCCCGGAAGCGGCGGCGCAAGGCTCAAGTCATTTTTGCGGGCCCTCTTCGCCCTCGGCCCCGTTGAACGCGAAGAGTTGGGCCGGGCAGCAAGAGAGGGCTTTCCCTTGAGCGCCTTTTCCGCCCCGCATACCGCCCCGCGCAGCGAAGCGGCGCGTCAGGCGGAATTCCCCAAAGAGCTTGCGGCAAAATTAGCCGCCCTTTATCCCGCCGATCCGGGCATACTCGCCCCTTTCTATCTCAGAATACTCAGCCTTAAACCCCTGGAGGCGATTTTCCTCAAGGCGGGTATCATGCACAGTTATGTAGAAGGGTTCGGCGTTGAGCTTATGGCGAATTCGGATAATGTACTGAGGGGAGGGCTTACCCAAAAACACGTTGATATTCCCGAACTTTTAAAAATACTTGATTTTACCCCCTACACGCCGGCCATACTCAGCCCGCCGGATACGGAAAAGCGGCCCCTGGTCTTTAGCTATCCCCTGCCGGAAGGGACGGGGTTTTCGCTCACCCTCATCAGGAACAATGGCCCCCTCCCCTATCCCCTGGAAGGCCCTTCGATACTCTGCGTTACCGAAGGCAGTCTCCTTCTCCGGGGGAAGGGAAACAGCCTCAGTCTCCGCCCCGGGGAAAGCGCCTTTATAAGCGGGACTTCTGGCGGCCTCGTCCTTGACGGCGCGTGTACCGCCTTCGCGGCGGGCGCCGAAGGCGCGGTGGAGGCCGGCGGGGGTAAAGCCGATGGCAGCGCGGCAAAGGCCGGCGGTGCGGCAAAGGCCGGCGGCAATGAAGATACTTGTTGACGCCGATTCCTGTCCCAAAGAGGTCAGGGACCTGGTCATCAGGGCCGCCGAGCGTACCGGCATAAGCGCCGTATTTGCCGCCAACAGGATGATACCGGGCATAGAAGGAAAGCCGGTGCGTATGGAACTCTGCCCTCCCGGAGAAGGCAAAGCCGACGACCGCATAGTCTCCCTCGCCGAACCGGGGGACCTGGTACTCACCAGGGATATTCCCCTGGCCGAACGGGTTGTAAAGGCATCCGTTACCGCGCTGGATGACCGGGGCAGGGTGTTTACCCCGGAGAACATAGGGCAGGCGCTTTCGCTGAGAAATTTTACCCTTGACCTGGTTCAGAACGGCATGGATTTTGAACGGGACAATTCATACGGAAAAAAAGAACTAAAACGCTTCGCCGACAGTTTTGACCGCGTCCTTACACGGCTTGTAAAGGAGGCAAAAGAAAAACCGCGCCAGGACAAGGGCTGAGAACAGTAGAGTTGTTCGATAACTTCAGGTATCGAACAACTTCCGCTTAAAAACGGCAAAATGCGAAGCGTTTTGCAAGACTTGTGAGACAACTAACCGAGTTGTCGAACAAGTCCAAGTACCGGAGAATCAGATGTTCTTTTCTTCCTGTTCAGGATAGAGGCTCTGTATCTGCTTGATATTGGGCAGTATCTCAAAGAAAATATCCACAATCTCGGGGTCGAATTTTGTCCCCGAAAGGCTTTTTATCTCCGCAAGCACATGTTCCTCATCCCAGGGTTCCTTATACACCCTGCGGGAACAGAGTGCGTCAAAAACATCGGCTACGGCCACAATGCGGCCCGTTATGGGTATTTCTTCTCCCTTCTTGCCCAAGGGCTTGCCGAAACGGTCGGCCTTGAGAACCTGGCCGCTCACGGGATCAATCCAGCCCGGATAGCCTGATCCGTCCCAGTTTTCGTGGTGGGTCAGGGCAATGTCGGAGGCTATGGTATCCAGGGGGGACTGGGGATCCACAAAAAGCTGGGCGCCGAACACGGTATGGTGCTGCATGATCTTGTATTCATCCGCGGAGAACTTGGCCGGTTTTTTCAGGATAACATCCGAGATGGCGACCTTGCCCACATCGTGAAGCATGGCGGCTATCTTGAGGGTATCCCGGAATCTTTCCCTTTCGGTGTCAGGCACTCCGTGGTGGCCGGCCCAGCGGTCGTAAATCTCCACCGCGTAACCGGCAACCCTGTTGACATGGGGCCCTGTTTCCTTGGGGTCCCTGAGTTCGGACATCCGTATCATTCTGAGTATGATGGCCCTGGTCATCTGGGCCCTCTGGAGGGCCACGGTAGCGTTAGACGCAAAATGGGTAATAAGAAATTCATCATTGGACGAGAAGGGGACCATCCTTCCCTTTCTGTTTTTTGAATTGATAATCTGGATGACGCCCAATACCTTGCCTTCGGCGGTCTTGAGCGGCACCGTCAGGGTAGAAGTGGTCTTGTAACCCGAAATCCGGTCATAGCTTGTGGCAAAGGAATACGGCGCGTCCGGCGAAATTTTGTAGACATCAGGAACATTCACCAGGCTCTGGCTCAGGGCGCAGTAGCCCGATATGGACTTTTCGCTTATAGGGACCGAAAATACCGAATAGATGAGTTTCTGGCCCGGAGGCAGATTTTTGGCAAGCGTGTCGTTCTGGGAATATTTGATGGCGAGCATGTCAAGCTGCTCTCCTGTTTTTCCCTTTACCGTTTCCTTTACATAGATGGACCCGGCATCCGCGTGGACGACCTTTCTGGCTTCCTGCAGTATACGTTCCAGCAGCAGGTCAAGGTCCTGGATTCCGTGAAGTTCGGAATCAAGCTGAATGATTGATTTAAAGTCGGTCTTAAAAGCCATGGATAAAATGAATTACTCCTTTCGTCCGGTACACTTGATGATGTGGTACCCAAACTGGGTTTGTACCACATCGCTGACTGATCCTGGTGAAATCCTTTTAACTGCCGACTCGAAAGGGGCGACCATTTTGCCCGGACCGAACCAGCCCAGATCGCCCCCTGAGGATTTGGAAGGGCAGCTTGAAAATTCCCGTGCCAGGGATTCAAACTGGGTTCCCTGTTTGACCTTTTTAAGAATATCCTCCGCCAATGCCCTGTCTTTTACCAAAATATGACTTGCCCGCCACTCCATCATAGCCCCCCAATAAAAATATACATTTTTGACTATTTTAGCAAGCATAAAAAGAAAATTTGATGTGTTTTCAGAATGTCAATTTATGTCAAATTTTAAAACCGGATCGTTTATCAACGTAAAAACCCCGGGGAAAGGAGTAACCCCGGGGCAGAGCAAAGGAGAATGGATACGAGGTCCATTATCTTCACTACTGGAACAACAGCGCGGCTTAAAGGTAACAGGGA
>JAIRXO010000238.1 GCA_031268255.1 Spirochaetaceae bacterium | reverse complement strand
TATGGATTCGAGGTAATTGACTTCTTTTTCCATGAGGAAACCCGCCACGGACACCGGAACGAATTTCGCGATGGAAGCCGTTGACGCATGATCCCTGTGGGCCGTCCCGAAAGCGTCGTTTACAAAAATATCGCCGTAGGATGCAAGCTCCTTTGCCAAAGCGTCCCGTTCGGCCTCATCCTTGGAGGTCTCTTCCTTATGGAAACGGGTATTCTCAAGCATGATAACCGATCCGTCTTTTTGGGAATCAATAAAGGCTTTTTTTCCGTAACAGGAATCTTCGCCGGCGAAAATAACAGGCTTTCCGAGCTTCTCCGCGAGATAGGCGGCCACCGGCGCCATGCGGTGTTTGCCCCTGATATAGGCCGCCTCGTCAAAGGCCCTGCCGTCTTTTTCGGCCTTCTCTTTGGCCTTTTTGGCGTCTTTGGACGGATCGCCAAGATGACTCATCAGGGTCAGGGTTTTAACGCCCTGGCCCAGTATGTATGTGATGGTAGGAATCGCGGCGCAAATGCGGGTGTCATCCTGCACCACACCGTCTTTCATGGGCACATTAAAGTCAACCCTCATGATGACCCGCTTGCCCTTTAACTCTACCGATTTAACCGTTCTTATCATTTAGTATCCCCTGTACACATTAAAGTAGCACTGATTTATTCGCATTCGAATAAATCAGTGCTTCCCTAGTCTACCGCATTGCCCCGCAAGCAAAAAGGCCCCGGCCCCAAAAAGGGACACGGAGCCTTGTTGTCGCGGGCAAACCCCTGTTACCTGCCGGCCATATACTGAAGCAGGCTTACCACCCTGTTGGAATATCCCCACTCGTTGTCATACCAGGAAACAACCTTAAAGAAACGCTTTTCGCCGGGAAGGTTATTCTGCAGCGTCGCCAGGCTGTCATAGGTTGACGAGCGGGGATCGTGAATCAGGTCCGAAGAAACCAGTTCTTCATTGGTATAGCCGAGTATGCCCTTGAGATAGGACCCGGAAGCCTTTTTCATGAGACCGTCGATTTCTTCTATACTGGTGTCCCTGCCAGAAGTAAAGGTCAGGTCAACCACGGACACCGTGGGAGTGGGAATACGGAAAGACATGCCGGTAAGTTTGCCCTTGGTTTCGGGAAGAACCTCGCCCACGGCCTTGGCCGCTCCGGTGGTGGAGGGAATGATATTGATGGCCGCGGCACGGCCGCCCCTCCAGTCCTTTTTGGAAACGCCGTCGACTATTTTCTGGGTGGCCGTATAGGAATGAATCGTGGTCATAAGACCCTTCTCCAGGCCTATGCCTTCTTTTAAGATAACATGAACCAAAGGCGCGAGGCAGTTGGTAGTACAACTGGCGTTGGAAACCACATGATCCTGGGCGGGATTGTATTTTTCATGGTTGACGCCGCATACAAAGGTGGGAATTTTTTTATCCTTGCCCTTGGCGGGAGCGGAGATAATGACCTTTTTGGCGCCGGCCTCAAGATGGCCAAAGGCATTGTCGCCGGTAAAAAGCCCGGTTGATTCAATGATATACTCCACACCCAGGGAGCGCCAGGGAAGGTTTTTGAGTTCCTTTTCGGCCATGACGCATTTAACCTCGTGGCCGTTTACCACAAGCACATCGTCCTCTCCCAGGGACGGATTGCTTTTTTTGGAAGAAATATCCGCCTTCATCCTTCCCTGTATGGAATCATATTTAAGCTGGTAGGCAAAATATTTCGCATCGGTAGAAATATCCGTTACCGCCACTACATCTATCTTATCCCTGCCAAGCAAGCCCTGATCCACAATAGCCTGAAACACCAGGCGGCCAATGCGGCCAAACCCGTTTATGGCAATCTTCATAATCATACCCCCAATCGATAAATTGATACCTAAATAATAGGAAATACCGGGCAAATAGTCAACACTCGCAGCCCGGAAAAGATACCTCGTCTTTTGGAGGGGGGCATGTTTCCTCACTGCCCTTGCGTAGAGTGACCAGAGCTTCCGGCCCCCCGCCCGAAAAAAGCATGCGAGCCAGCGAGCATGTCGCCCCACTATAAGCGGCAAGGCGTAGGCCAAATTCAAGCCACTGTATGCCGCCGTGTCTCGAAGGGCCGCCTACGAGCGCACTACGTTGCGCTCTACCCCCCAGAAAAAATTGAATATTAACCACCGACCACGCTGACATCACGGACAGCGAAGATTTTTTAACCGCCAAGTCGAGCTGTCCGCCTACGGCGGCCAGCCTAAGTCGAAAAAGTTTTCTTTTTCTTCCTTCTTAAACTTCTTCGACCTTGCGGTAAATTTCTTGAATTGTGTACTATACCTGTCTAACTGGGGCCGGTTAATCCGCCAGGACGGATTTTGCCGTATCGGCGTGTATCTTTTCCCGCACCAACTCGCCGATGATTTGCGCGGGCAATTTTTTGGCCGCCATTGCGCGGCTCATAATGTAGTCGGCGGAAACCTGGTCCAGAACTTCTATTAATTCCCTTTGGCGGGTAAAAAACCCGCCCTTTTTGCGGGGATCAACCTTCGGCGGGTTTTGTGTGTAGTATTCGTCCAGCGCGCCGGCTTCTTCTTCTGTCATACGGGCCATGGCAACTCCTATTTTAACATAACCCATTTCCGGCAAAAGTAAAAGGTTGAACGCAAGGGTGTCAGTCACCAGTTACTTGGGGCGGCCCTTCGAGGCACGATGGCATACCGGGGATTCTATTTGGCCTACGCCTTGCTAATTTATCGGAGGGACGCCATACGCCTTGCTATGGCGCTTTTATCGGGCGGGGGGTAGCCGGAGACAGGCGGAGCCTGGCTCCGGCGTAGGCGGCCCTTCGAGGCACGGCGGCATACAGTGGCTTGAGGTTGGCCTACACCGCGCTAATTTATCGGAGGGACGCCATACGCCTTGCTATGGCGCTTTTTCGGGTGGGGGGTAGCCGGAGACAGGCGGAGCCTGGCTCCGGCGTAGGGGGGCCGGACGCTAAGGTGTTTCTTCGGACGGCGGTAAGGAAACAGGCCCCCCTTCATGTGCGTATCCTTTTCCTTCCTCTTGTCCGTGAGGTCCGTATGGTCCGTCTTTGTCCGTGGTTCCTCTTGAGCATTGCCGCGCGGGTCCACCCTTGCGTTTTCCGCGGCCCCCGTTTTATACTTCCCCTGTGCGTATCATATCATGGAATGTCAACGGCATACGGTCGGCGGAAAAAAAGGGCTTTGTCCCCTGGCTTGAGGCGGAAAAACCGGACATACTCTGCGTCCAGGAGACAAAGGCCAGGCCGGAGCAGCTTTCCGAAGAACTGCTTCATCCCGGCTGGGGCAAGGGGAAAAAATACCATTCCTACTGGAGCAGCGCCAAAAAAGCCGGTTATTCGGGAGTCGCCATCTACAGCAAAACGGAGCCTGACGCGGTGGAACTCCTCGGCGAGGGCGAATTTGACGATGAAGGCAGGGTGCTCCAGGCTTTTTTTGGTAACATGGCGGTAATTTCAGCGTATTTTCCCAATTCCCAGGATGCCGGGGCAAGGCTGGGCTATAAACTTTCCTTTTGCGGGGCCATAAAGCGGCTCTGCGACGCGCTGGGGGCTTCAAAAAAACATGTGGTGCTTTGCGGGGATTACAATATAGCCCATACGCCCATAGACCTGGCCAGGCCCAGGGAAAACGAAGGCAGCGCCGGCTATCTCCCCGAGGAGAGGGCCTGGATGGACCTCTTTACCTCCTCAGGCTACGCGGACACCTTCCGCCGCCTCCACCCCGGCGAGGAAGGCCATTATTCCTGGTGGTCCTACCGCATGAACGCCAGGGAGCGGAATGTAGGGTGGCGTCTTGATTATCACTGCGTGGACGAGGCCCTCATGGAACGGGTAAAACAGTCCCGTATACGGCCTGAGGTATACGGTTCCGATCATTGCCCTGTGGAACTGGTTCTCAAGTCCGGGAGCGCCTTGTGAGCGTCAAATATAACGCGCCGGTGGTGTTAAGCTATGCCTTTTTAAGTGTCCTGGTGCTTCTGCTTTCCCAGACCCTGCTTCCGTTTTTGACCCGGGAATGGTTTGTGTCTCCGGGCAGGGGGAATTTTTTTCTCACCGATATACGGAGCTGGGCGGGACTGATTACCCATGTAGTAGGCCACGCGGGCTGGAACCACCTGATTTCAAATTTCTCCATTATACTCCTCATAGGCCCCATTCTCGAAGAAACCTACGGCTCTCTTTCCCTGGTCGTGATGATACTCATTACCGCCCTGGTAACCGGAATTATAAACGCGCTGGTTTTTCCCGCCGCCCTGCTTGGGGCTTCGGGCGTGGTCTTTATGATGATACTCCTGGTTTCGTTTACCAATTTTAACCGGGGAGAAATCCCCCTGACATTCATCCTTGTCCTGCTCCTCTACCTTGGAAGGGAATTCCTGAATTCGTTTTCTTCAAACAATATTTCCGAATTTGCCCACATCGCCGGAGGTTTCTGCGGCAGCCTCTTCGGCTTTTTCCGCCCGGAGCGGTAGCGCGGAGTTCATAATTTTACCACTTTCCCATTAGTTTTTAAGGGGGGCGCATTTCCTCACCGCCGTCCGCCGTTGCCGCATAAGCGTCGCGCCCCCCTGCGGCGCAAACACGGTTTGCGCCTACCCCCCAAGTGAAGCCCGCAGTTGGTGAGCGGGTTTGGCAAAAAAGGCGGCAGGGCGCCGCCCTATCTCAGGCTTTCTTCCCGGTCGGCAAGGGTGATGTCGATGCTGATTTCCCTGCCGCCCCGGTTTACCAGGATTTGTATGCGCTCTCCGGGCTTATTGTCCTCAAGGGCCGAGTAAAGGTCGGCGAGGCTGTTCACCCTCATGCCGTCAACCGAAGTGATAATATCGCCGCCGACATAGATGACGCTCGAACCGTAGCGCACCGGATCAGCGCCCTGGCGCAGCCCCGCCCGTTCAGCGTAACCGCCCCGGCTGGTCCGGGACACAAGGAGACCGGCGGCAACCGGAAGCTGGGCATAACGCACCAGCGAGGGAAATATCTGCACCAGCGAAGCGTCTATCCAGCCCCGCCTGACCTTGCCGTACTGTATCAGTTCGGAGACCACCCGTATGGCGGTGTTTACCGGAACGGCAAAGCCTATGCCCACCGAACCGCCCGAGGGCGAATAAATCATGGTGTTAATTCCTATCATGCGGCCCAGGGAATCAAGGAGAGGCCCCCCCGAATTGCCCGGATTGATGGAAGCGTCAGTCTGAATCATGTCCCTGATGATATTCTGGCGTGATGTCTGTATGGGCCTTCCGAGCCCCGAAACAATGCCCACCGTGAGAGTCCTTTCCAGGGCAAAAGGATTGCCAATAGCCATGACCTTCTGGCCCACCCTGAGGTTTGCCGAATCGCCAAAAGGTATACTCTTGAGTTCCGTTCCCTCAGGAGGGTCAAATTTAAGCACCGCCAGATCATTTTCGGGATCAGTCCCCACTACCTGGCCCTCGTACTGACTGCCGTCGGCAAGATTAATAAAGACCTTGTAGGCGTTTTCTATGACATGGTTATTGGTAAGCACATAGCCGTCGTCAATGTCGATTATGGAACCAGAACCCGAACCGCCCTCCTGGGGTATGGGCTCAAGAAACCAGTTAATCGCCACCGTCTCTGTCGTAACATTTACCACAGCCTCGTTAAGCTGCTCATAGACAGCAATATTCTCCCGCTCATCCTCGCTAAAAGGGGCAAGCTCGGCGGTTTTGATGAGCCGGGGATCAACATAAGCCGACTGCTGAAGCTGGAACGCCTCCTGGCCGGAACCAATGGAAACAGTTTCCGCCGTTTTGCCCGGGGCGCTCCTTTCCCCGTTCCGGGCGGGAAATTTGACAATACCCAGCCCGACGGCAAGCATGACCACGATGAGACCGCTTAACGCGCAAAAAAAGAAAACCTGCCCACGGCTATAAAGTCTCATAGTAACCCCCATACCTGTAGTATACCAGAAAACCCCCGGTATGGGGAACTCCACTTTACCCCGGGGTCAGCAATTTTCAGTATAGCCAGTTGAAAGAGAAAAGACGCCCGATACCTAACATTTTTCGACAATGGTTTCAAATTTTTTGTTCCAATTAGCAATCACTCCGCGCCGTGGACGGTGCGGAGTGGACAGATAATTTTATTCCATTAATTGCTTCTATTGTTTTGATAATACAG